>JANXLP010000175.1 GCA_025355125.1 Opitutaceae bacterium
GAACATCAACGGCAACGGCCTCGACAACCTCGCGTCCAACGCCGACGTCGTCGCCGGCGCGACCCGTGGCAACAACGGCGCCTCCTCGGCCAATCTTCGCGGCCAGGGCTCCAACGCCACGCTCATCCTCCTCAACGGTCGCCGCGTCGCTTCGCACGGCCTCAACGGCGGCGTGGTGGATCTGAACTCCATCCCCTTCGCCGCGATCGAGCGCGTCGAAATCCTCAAGGACGGCGCCTCCGCCACCTACGGCACCGATGCCGTCGGCGGCGTGATCAATTTTATCACGAAGCGCGATTTCCGCGGCCTGTTGGGCACCACCTCCTACGACATCACCGAGGACGGCGGCGGCGATATCGCTCGCTACTCCCTCGTTGGCGGCTGGGGTGACCTCAGCAGGGACAAATGGAACATCATGGCCTCGATGGCCTACTCGAATACGAGGCGCCTGGACGGCAACCAGCGCGATTTCGTCAACACGTTCCAGCCCAAGCGCGGCATCTCGCCCGACACGCGCGGCACGCCCATCGCGACGCTCTTCACCGCCGCCAATTTGCCCACGGCACTCGGTCTGAACACCGCCAATCCGGTCGATCCGGCCAACCCCGCCATCCGGGTCAACGGCGTCAACATCGTCGATCTGCCCACCTACGCCGGCGGCTATACCGGTCTCGACGGCATGGGCCCCTACGAGGAGATCCTTTGGGGCGCCACCTCCGCCACCGCCAACGGCAAATACGGTTCCGCGTGGGACACCGGCCGCGCCGCCGTGCTGCAGCAGCCCGTGAAGAACACCAACTTCGTCGGCCGCGGCTCCTACAAGTTCGGCGCGCACATCCTCACGGGCGAAGCGGTGATCGGTCGCTCCGACTCGACCAAGAGTTTTTCGCCCAGTCAGTGGAGCTCTACCGGCCTGGCCGCCAGCGGCGCGCAGACGACGACCACCACCATCAACGGCACCGTGGTCCCGAATCCACTTTCCGGCATGGTCTATCCCAGCACGGGCGCCGATTATAACCGCGTCTTCAACGCGCTCGTCGCCTACTTCCCGGCTCTCGAGGTCAACCGCGGCCTCCCGCTCGCCTTCCGTTGGCGCTCCCTCCCCGGTGGCAACCGCGAGATCCGCACCATCAGCGACACGAGCCGCTACCTCATCGGTCTTGAAGGCCCTGTGCCCCTGCCCTTCGCGTTCTTCTCCGAATGGGAATACCGGACCGGCCTCGCGCAGTCCAAGAGCAAGAGCAAGTCGCGTCTCCTGAACGGCTATTACTACTCCGTGCCATTCGCGAAGCTGATCACCGACGGTATCCTCAGCCCGTTCTCCTACACGCCCACGCAGGCCGGTGCGGACGGTTTGAAGAAAGCATCCGCCACGGGCGTCGAACTTTACGGCGGCACCTTCACCACCACCACGTATGATTTCACCACCTCGGGCCCGCTCTTCAAGCTGCCGGCGGGCACGGTCTTCAGCGCGCTGGGCTTCGACTATCGCAAGGAAGAATACTACTTCGCGGGCGACCCGCGACCCAACGTCAACACGGCGGACTCGCTCATCTTAAACGCCCCCTTTGACAACGGCCTCGCCACCGCCGGCACTTTGAACCGGGACATCTACGCGGTGTTCGCCGAGCTGCAGATTCCGATTTTGAAAAACCTCGATCTGAACGTCGCCGCCCGCCGCGACGACTACACCGGCTTCGGCGCCACGACGAATCCGAAATATACCCTGCGTTATGTGCCTATCGAGCAGGTGCTCTTCCGCGGCTCTTACAGCACCGGTTTCCGCGTGCCGACCTTCAAGCAGCAATTCGATCCAGCGTTCTCGACGATCTACGCCGGTGCCGACCTCAACGACCCGGTCACGGGTGCCCCGATTCCCGCGAACAGCCTCAACACCATCAGCGGTGGCAAGCCCGACCTGAAGCCCGAAGAGGCCAAGATGAAGTCCGTCGGTATCGTGCTCTCGCCCGTCAAAAACATCACCTTCGGCGTCGACTGGTGGTCCATTAACCGCACCGGCACCATCCAGACCCAGGGCACTACGGAGATTTTGAAAAACTACCAACTCTTCCCAGATCGCATCATCCGCTCAGGCGGCGCGGGCTCCGCGATCACCTTCATCGACGTTCGTCCGCTCAACGCCGGCGAGACCATCACCAAGGGCCTGGAGTATACCGGTCGCGGTGAGTTCGGCCTTGCGGGCGGCAAGTTCGTCATCGACGCCAACGTCTCGCAGTTGCTCGAGAAGAAGTCCCGCCTCATCGCCACCGCGCCCTTCGGCAACAGCGAAGTCGGCCGCTTCACCCGCGCCAGCGACATCGGCCTGAAGTGGAAATACACAACGTCGGTCTCCTACCGTAAGGGCAAATGGTCCGGCCGTCTGACGCAGATCTTCCGCGCCGGCTACATGGACTATGTTCCGCCGGGTCTTATGACCGCCGCTGGCACGCCCGGACCGTTCCTGCCCTTCGCGCCGGACTACAACCCGAAGGTCGGCCAATACATCACCTACAACGCCAGCCTGACCTACCGCTTGAGCAAGGACTTCACGATCATCGCCGGCATGAAGAACCTCTTGAACGAAGATCCGCCGTTCTCCATCGCCTACGACACCAACACCGGTGCCGGCAGCAGTTGGGAACCGCGTATCGCCGACCCGCGCGGCCGCTCGTTCACGCTCTCGCTCGAATACAAGTTCTTCTAAGCGGCCCGTTACCGCGCTTCGCCTCTCCGGCGGCATCCGACTTCGTTCGGGTGCCGTTTTTTTGCGCCCAAAGGCGGCGGGATTGGATTCAACCGTCGCTTACCGACTCGGCCCCTCCGCGATGGCGACACACCAGCAGGGCTTCATCGACCTCGGTGAGATCGAGCAGACCCGCCGAGAATTTGAGCCGCTTCTGCAACAGCAAGCCGATGGGCAGAAAGAGCCAGTTATAGCAGCGGATGGCGACCGCGCGGCGTTCGGTGAGGCCCTTGACCGCGAGCCGCAGCAGGCGCGGGCTGTTGGACTGCATGCCGAACACCGCGCTCTGCTCCACCACCAAGCCGTGAGCGGCGAGCATTTCCTCCAACTCGGCCGGCGCGTAACGGCGCGCGTGCCCCACGCAGTCGTCGAAAATCGTCCAGCGCGCGGGATGCAGCGGCACGGAAAACACCAGCCGCCCGCCCGATTTCATCACCCGCCGCAGTTCACTAAAAACCTGCCGGTCATCCTCGACGTGCTCGATCACGTCACACGCGACGACGAGGTCGAAGCACGCATCGGCAAACGGCAGCGCGGTGATCCGGCCGTGTTGCGCAAAGCCCCCCTCGGCCTGCAAACGCGCGACGGCGGGCGCGCTAAAATCCAAGAAATGCGTGCCCTTCACGGGCAGTCGCGGACGTAAACCCGGCCCGACTTCCAAGCGCAAAGGCGCCGTTTCGGCCAATTTCGAGAGCAGCGCCCACGTGTTAAAATGGCGCGGGCTGGTGAGGTAAGTGCGCGCCCACAGGGCGTCATAGAACTCGCGGTTCTTCGCCACGAGGTCGTTGGTCTTCATCGTGGGCAACATGCGGGTTCAGACCCGTAGTTTGCACGATGGTCCCGTTCAAAAGACTACGCGCTTCCGCATTCAAAATGATCGGCAACCAGCCGGCCGCCACCGGGTCTAGGCCGGCGAGTGTTCGCCACACGCGAGTCACCCGGTGGCGAGTCGGTCAAAATGCGCGCCGCCTACATCCTTAGCCTCCCTCGTGCTATGAAAAAAAGAACCTCGCTCGTGATCATCGGCCTTTCCGGGCTTTGGGCCTCCATCCTCGTCGGCGCCAACAATCCGCCCGGCCCGCCGTCTGATCGCGCAGCATCGAAGCCCCTGCCGCCCGAGTTGGCGGAGAGCAAAGCCACGGAGAAAGCCATCGCCGCGCACATCAAGTCACCACACACGCCCATGGTGATCGCGACGCCACCACCGTCTCCGCGCACCGAGAAAAAACTGCCCGCGCCCGCCGATGGTTACGTGTGGGTGCCCGGTCATTGGCGACCGGTGGTCGGACAATGGCAATGGACCCAGGGCGAATGGGCCACGCCAGCGACGCCTGTCTCCGTGTGGATGGAGCCGACTTACGATTCAAAAACGGAACAGTGGAGCTCGGGCTACTGGCAGCCCGACCGCGCGGAGTCGTATGAGACCGATACGGCGCCGAAGGACGCGCCGCCGCCGCCGCGCGCGACTCCGAAATAGCCGGGCCGTGCCGTGCGCAGGCTTTTGACCAAGCTGTAATTTTAGCCGGCGAGCGGTGCCTAATGTTAGGTGCAACGTGATATTCCCGCAGACACCGCCCTACCTGCCGCCAAGGCTGCGGTCACGGACATGCCCGCGCGTGAGGAAGCTCTTTTCGCCGAGATTCGCCGCGACCACCTCGGGCTGGTCTCGCGGACGGCGTGCGCGTTTACCCTCGCGGCGAGCGATCGCGCCGAACTTTTCCAAGACATCCTGATCGCGCTCTGGCAGGCGCTGCCGCAGTTCCAAGCGCAGGCGCGGCTCTCGACCTACGTGTATCGCGTGGCGCTCAGTTGCGCCCTGAATTGGAAACGCTCGCGCCGCCGCTACGCGCAGAAGCTCGAGCACTACGGCCAGGTGTGGCCCGTGCTCACCGAGGGCTTTTCGTCCCGCGACCAGGAACGGCTGGGCTGGCTCTATGCCCGCATCCACGAACTGCCGCCCGTGGACCGCTCCCTCATTCTCCTTTCCCTCGACCGGCTCGGTTACGACGAAATCGCCGTCATCACGGGCATGTCGGAGTCCAACGTGGGCGTCCGCCTGCATCGCATCAAACAACACCTCAGCCAACAATCGGAGACCGTAAAAAATGAAATTTGAAGAACTCGAAAACCTCTGGGCCGGCCAAAATGTGGCCTCCGCCGCACGCCTGCCCGACTTCGCCGAAAGTCAGCGCAAAATGCTCCCCGAACTCAACCGCCGCGGGCGCTTCCTCACCTATAGCCTCGGGGGACTCGGGCTGTTCCTCGTGATTTACCCGCTGCTCTCGGCGGCCAACTTCCGCGCCCGCACGCCCGAGCATCCCACGTTGTTCTGGCTCAGTGTGGCCGCGCACATGGGATTTTTTGCCACGCTGTTTTTCTGGGCGATCCGGCAGCGGGAGCGTCACCGCGAACTGCGCCGCCAGAGCGCGGGCAGCCTGCGCGAAGTGGCGGAGGTCTCCCAGCGCAACGCCGAGGCCGAGATGCGCGAGTATCGGATGAACGTCTTCGTGGTGCCGATCATGGTCGGCATGACGTTGCTCTCGATCTTCGTGAATCAGCCCGCTGGAGCCGGCGCGGCGTGGCTCGCGCTGCGCCTGAGCATCACACTGGGCTTCTACGGACTCGTGGCGGGCATCTTCACGTTGCACTACCTCGCCAATCTGAAACCCGCCCACGCGCGCTGGAGTGAAATCCTCCGCCAGTTGGAAACGACTTGAGTGCCGAATAAACCGTGTGCCCGGCCACTCGCCGAGCAGTCGCCGCCGGTGCGAAAGCCCACTCAGTAGCGGCGGCGATAATTCGGGAGCGCGGAACCGGTTGCTGGGTTGAGCATCGCAACCGGTTTAGCCGTAGCGCCGGGCCGTGGCAAAATGTGGGGCGGCATGGCCGCACCAGCCGGAGCGGACCAGACATCGACGGAGCGCGCAGCCGCGGTGGCCGTGCGCGGTGCGGTCCAGCCCACGAGCGGTCCGTAGAAGACGAGTTCGGCGCAATCATCGTAGATCCAAATTTCAAAACCCTGGCCCGCCGAACGCTGCAGCGGTTCACCCACCGCCGCGATGGCATCGTCGCTCGTCATGCCGAGCTTGAGGTGCGTCCACGCGCTCGCGGCCCGCGCCGAACCGGTCAGGAACACGAATAGAACTGCCAGCGATGTGAACCGAAAGAATTTCATCCGCGCCCTTCATCGGCAGGCCCGACGGATGCGGCAATCTTTGTCCGGCTTTTGAGGGGTTGAGCGAGGGCTTTTGATGGGCGTTTTACTTAAAACCCGGGAAACCCCTCAGAGGCCGCGCCGCCCAACGGGACCGGCCGCTCAAGTTACCACCGCGCGTATTGACGCCTTCCCCGCGACGGGGTCAGCCCCTAACCTTTGTGGTCAACCGCTCGTAACCGCTCCAAAATCACCCCGGCCTCCGCCCGGCTCGCCTCGCCGCGCGTGACTTCGCCCACGTAGCGGCTCACGGCGTCGGGTGGGCCCATGTGCAGGTGTTCGCTGATCCAGCGGTTGGGCACGCTGCTTCCGCGTTTTAGCCACGCCGCCAGCGCGATCTTCCACGGCGCCGACTTCGACTCGGCCGCCGCGCCCAGCAGCGACGCCCCGATCGCCGCCGCGCCGCGCTCCAGGCGTTCGCGCCAATGCACGCGGTTGAGCTCCGCCACCTCCTCGCCGCCCCAGTCCGCCGCCTGCTCCTGGGCCTGAAAATCCTTCGCCACCCCGCGCTGCCACTCCTCGCTGCCCAGCGCCCAGCCCCGGCTCATCCGGTCAAACGCCGCTTCCTTCTGCCGCCCCTCGTCGGCCATCAGCCACGCCAGATGCTCCGCGTAGCTGCGCCACCCCGCCGGCGTGTCGGCCAGCTCCCCGTGCGCGCGCAGCCACTCCGCGCATACCAGCCACGCCGGCCGCTCCCCCGCCCCCCGCGCAAACGCCCGGCAACTCGACCACCGAAACTGCGCCAACTGCTCCAGCGCCACGATCCGCGCCCGCACCGGATTGAGATGCAGGTAGTCCACCAGCCGCGCCAGATGCACCCCGGGCTCCACCAAGATCGCCTGATACCGCCCCTGAAACGCCCGCCCCCGCTCGCCCCGGTAGCGGTTAAACCGGTTGCCAAACGTGCTCTGCAACCAGTGCACCCCGCTCACCAGATTCCCCCGCGGCGTCTCCAACGCCAGATGGTAGTGGTTCCGCATCAGGCAATACCCGTGCACCCGCCACCCCATCCGCTCGCACGCCTCCCCCAGACACCTCACAAACGCCTCCGCCGCTCCCGCCGTCTCAAACAAATCCCCGCGGTAATTCCCCCGGTTCAACACATGGTAAACCGCCCCCGCGTATTCGATCCTCGGTTTTCTCGCCACGCACCGGAGTAGAACCACGTCCGCGCCTCACTCAACCACAAAGGTTAGGGGCTGACCCCTTTGGCTTGGTCCTCAACCACAAAGGTTAGGGGCTGACCCCTTTGGCTTGGTCCCCTTTGGCTTGGTCCCATTCGAGGCTGACCCCGTCGGTTTGGTCCCCTCACTATATACTATCACCTCTTTTTTCTTGAAGACGGCAGACTTAGATAGAGCCGTTCATACTGATCTAGTAATCCATTCAAACTACTGTCCGGCTCGTCGTGCTTTAGAGGATGCCTCAATTTAGTTAGCATCTTAACTATAAAGTCGGCATTCATCTTCACAATCAGCTTCTTTTCAGTCCACATTTCACGAACCCAGTCCAACTCTTTGCCAGATTCTAGATTTAAACTTTTCGATCTATTAATTATAAAGCCCAAACGACCATACGGGCCTTTGAGATATGTGGACATTTGCCTGAATTCAGGACCCGCCAAATCTGAATCATAGTTTTTTATTTCAAATATAGCCTGTCGAACCTCGTAATCTTCCAAGGCTCGGCGCCACGCCGATCTCGTAGCAGAATTCCGTGCAACCACGTCACGGCGTTGAACTGCGCTTCCGTTTGGATGAAGTTCAAAATTTGAAAGTCCACCGGCATACACAATTTTCAATGCCTGTTCACACCACTTTTCAAAATCGCTAGCGCCGTCCTCTCCAAGAGAAATTTTGGGTAG
>JANXLP010000018.1 GCA_025355125.1 Opitutaceae bacterium
CTGTCGGACTTAGAAATTTAAGGCATCCACCGTGCGATATTCGCGAAAATATTTTTCAAAAAGATCAAATATCGAGCTGCAAACGCCTTGAACGGCCTAAGTCCGACAGGCTGCTAGCCTTTCGCCCACCCCTCCACGAACCGCCTTGTCCGCTGGCCCTCTCTCTGCGTTCAATCACTTCTCGCCTCTTCTTCCGAACCCCCGCGTGAATCTCCTCGACCGCCATATTTTCAAGAGCGTGCTCTTCACCTGCGCGGGCGCAGTCAGCCTCTTCGCGTTTGTGCTCATGCTGGGCAATCTCATCCGCGACCTCCTGCCCTATCTGCTCTCCGGCCAGTTGCCTTTCGCCACCTTCGCACGCCTTGTCTGGATGCTCGTGCCCGCCGTCGCCATTTACGCGCTGCCGATGGGCATGCTCACCGGCGTGCTCCTCACGCTCGGCCGCCTCTCCGCCGATAGCGAGATCACCGCCATGCGCACCGCCGGCCTCAGCCTCGCCCGCATCGCCCGCCCCGTATTCGTCCTCGGCGCACTCGGCGCCGCCCTCGGCCTCTACGTCAACTTCGAGTCCATGCCCCACGCCCGCGTGCAATATCACAAAGAACTCGACGACGCCGTCCGCGCCAACCCCCTCAGCTTCATCGTCCCCAAAACCTTCATCCGCAATTTCAAGGGCTACGTCATCTACGTCGGCGACAAACAGGGCGCCGTCATGCGCGACTTCTGGCTCTGGCAACTCGACCGCGAGGGCCGCGCCACCCAGCTCGTGCGCGCCGAGTCCGGCCGCTTCGACTACGACGCAGCGACCAACGAACTCATTCTCACCCTAACGCGCGCCCAGATTGAGGAGCGCAACCCCAAGCAGCCGGAAAATTTCACCGAGTCGCCGCGCATCGGCTCCTTCGAAAAATCCGAGCCTCAGCGCATCTCCCTCGCGAAACTCTACGGCCCGCCCACTCTCCGCCAAAAGCTCCAGTGGATGACCTACGCCGAGCTCCGCGCCAAAGAAGCCGAGGTCGCGGCAATGCCCTTCGCCCCCGCCGACGCCAAAGAACACGCCCGCGCCGTCATGAAGGTGCGGCTCACCGTGCAGGAAAAGTTCAACACCGCCCTCGCCGTTCTCTCCTTCGCCCTCATCGGCGTGCCCCTCGGCATCAAAGTCTCCCGCCGCGAGACGAGCGCCAACCTCGGCATCGCCGTCCTCCTCGCCCTCGGCTACTATATGCTCACCGTCGCCGTGAGCTGGCTCGACCGCCACCCCGAGTATCACCCCGACCTCCTTTTCTGGCTCCCCAACGCCGTCTTCCTCGTTCTCGGCATCTGGCTCTTCCTCCGCATCGAGCGCCCAGCCACGCGTTGATCGAAAGTAGGGCGTGGTCTCCGACCCGCCCTCTAGGTTTCGCCAAGCCTATCCCGGAGGGCGGGTCCAAGACCGCGCCCTACCTCGCCCTACGTCGTGCACTTCCCCTCAACCCACCTGCACCGCCACCACGCCGCTGCGACCATCGATCTCCGCGAGCACCTGATCCCGCACCGGAATCGTCGCGCGGTTTGCCAACAGCTCCCGCGCATACTCATCCAGGCGCACAAATTCCACGCCGGCCTTTTCGCACGCCGCCAGCAACTGCTGAAATAGTCCGCGCCGCCCCATGCCCTCGATCTCCGCGTGCAGCGTGAACACCTGAGTCCCACCGCCCGCATCCTCAGCAGCCTGCATCAACTTCAGATAATGCGCCACGATCTGGTCATCCGGATATTCCGGCCGCCCCATCAACTCATCAAATGTCGGCAGCGTGCTCGGGATTTCCAGCGTCTTGAAAACCTTCCCTTCGACACGTGGGAAAAACGGCGCCCCGCCCCGCGCATCGCTCGCGTAGAGCAGCTCCGCCTCGTCGTAAACTTCCCGGCTGCGCGCGTTGCTCTGCCAACCCGGCGCACCCGCCGTCCGTGCCTCGGTGCCAAATACCCGCAGAAACTCCGCGCGCGCCGCCTCAAATTCCTCACGCACGCCCGCGAGCGGCATCGTCTGCACGTAGTCCTGCCAGCGGTAGTGATTGTAGCAATGGATGCCGACCTCGAAGCCCGCGTCGCGCACCGCGCGCATCACGCCCGCATTGCGCCGGCCGATGTGCGGTGCGGGCAGCAGCGTGCCGTTGAGCAGCGTGCGCACGCCGTAGATCTGCACGACGCTCGTGCGGGAAATCTTCTGGAAAAATCCCGGCCGCAACACCCGCGTGATCGCCCTGCCCGTCTGATCCGGCCCGAGCGAAAACAAGAACGCCGCCGGCGCGCCCACCGCCTCCAAATCAGCCACCAGATTCGGCACGCCGACCCGCGTGCCGCGGTCGGTATCGACATCAACTTTGAGCGCGAGACGGAGGGGCATGGAGAGAAACGCTCAACATTTAACTTTTAACGCTCAACGCTTAAGTCCCGCACGCCCATTGGAATTTAAGCGTTAAGCGTTGGATGTTGGGCGTTGAACGTTCCGGCGCAGCAGCGCCGGCTCACTCCAGCTGATAATCCTTATGCGCGAGGTGGTAATCCAGCGTGAGCTTGATCGCCTTCTTGAGACCGACCTTGGGCGCCCAACCGAGCCGCTTCTTCGCGTTGGCGATGGAGGGCACGCGCTTCTGGATGTCCTGATAATATTTCCCGAAATACGTGCCCGAGGGCACCACCACCGTCTTCGCCACCTTCGCATGATCGGCGTAGTCCGGATAATCCTTGAACGCCGTGATGATGTGCTTCGCGAGATCCGCCACGCTCACGTCGTTCTTCGGATTGCCGATGTTGAAAATCTGGCGCGACGCACAGCCGTCCTTGTTCTCGATGATGCGGAGGAGCGCGTCCACGCCGTCGTCGATGAAAGTAAACGAGCGGCTCTGCTTGCCGCCGTCCACGAGCTGCAGCGGTTTCTTGAAGATCACGTTCGAGATAAACTGGGTAAACAGACGTGAGCTGCCTTCCTTCGGCTCCATCACATCGTCGAGCTGCGGCCCGATCCAGTTGAACGGCCGGAAGAGCGTGTAATCCACGTTGTCGCGCACGCCGTATGCGTAGATCACGCGGTCGAGGAGTTGCTTCGAGCACGCGTAGATCCAGCGCTGCCGCTCGATCGGTCCGTAAACGAGACTCGTCGTCGCCTCGTCGAGCTTGGCGTCGGTGCTCATGCCATAGACCTCGGAGGTGGACGGAAAAATAATGCGCTTCTTGTATTTTGCGCAGTGGCGCACGACCGCGAGGTTGGCCTCGAAATCGAGTTCGAAGACCCGGAGCGGGTCCTTCACGTATTGGATCGGGTTGGCGATGGCGACGAGGGGGATGACCACGTCGCACTTCTTCACGTGATACTCGATATACTCGCGATTGATCGTGATATCGCCCTCGACGAACTTGAAGCGCGGATTACTCAGGCTGTCCTCAAGTTTGTGGGAGCCGATATCCATGCCATAGACCTCCCAGTCTTTCTGCTTGAGAATCGCCCGCGTGAGCGAGCTGCCGATGAAGCCGTTGGCGCCGAGGATGAGAACTTTGAGAGGCATGATGGTGAGGTTTAGAGTTGGAAGAGTAACCACGGAAAATCCCCAAACACACGAACGAAGATTGCGGTTTTCGTTGTAGGGCGGGGTCTCC
>JANXLP010000231.1 GCA_025355125.1 Opitutaceae bacterium
GAGTATGAGATCGAGGGTCTCATGCAGGTGCCGGTGAACCCGCTCGTCGGCCTCACGTTTTCCTCGGCGCTACGCTCCTTTCTGCGGCAGGACCCCGATGTGATCATGGTCGGTGAAATCTGCGCGGTCTCGAGATCGCGGATTTCACCGACCATGATCACATCGGGGTCCTGCCGCAGAAAGGAGCGTAGCGCCGAGGCAAACGTGAGGCCGACGAGCGGGTTCACCGGCACCTGCATGAGACCCTCGATCTCATACTCGACCGGATCTTCGGCGGTGAGGATTTTCAGATCGGGCGTGTTCACGACGCGCAGACCGCTGTAGAGCGTGGTGGTTTTGCCCGAGCCAGTGGGCCCGGTGACGATGAAAATGCCGTTGGGCCGGCGGATGATCTCGTTGATGCCAGCATACACATCGGCGGGCATGCCGAGCTGGTCGAGATCGAGCCGCACCGCCGCCTGGTCGAGCACGCGCAGCACCACGCTCTCGCCAAACTGCGTGGGCAAGGTTGAGACACGGAGATCCACCTGCCGGCCGGCGAGGGTGATCTTGATGCGGCCGTCTTGCGGGAGGCGGCGCTCGGCGATGTTGAGATTGGCGAGGACCTTGAGGCGCGAGGTGATGGGCAGCGCGAGTTGCTTGGGCGGCGGGGCCATCTCGTAGAGCGCGCCATCGATGCGGTAGCGGATCTTGAACTCGTGCTCGAAAGGCTCGAAGTGGATGTCGGAGGCCTTGTCGCGGATGGCCTGGCCGATGACGAGGTTCACGAAGCGGATGATAGGCGTCTGCTCGGCCATCGACTCGATGTCGTGCGCCGAGAGCTTGCTCTCATCCTGGGTGAACTCGCCGGTGCTGATCTCTTGGAGAAGATCAACGAGGTTAGCCTCGTCTTCGCCGTAGTGCTGGCGGATCTGCACGTCGATTTTTTCCGGATCGGCCAGGAAAAGGCGGACACTGCGGCCGAGGGCGAAAGTGAGATCGTCGATGATGTGGCCGTTGAAGGGGTCGGCCGCGAGGAGATCGATGCTGGCGGCGTCCACGCGCAGCGGCATGACGGCGTAATCGCGGGCGAGCTTGCCGGTGAGCGCGGCGATGGCGTCACCAGGAAACTGCGCCGGCATGTCGGGCAGATAGTCGTGGCCGAAATGTGCGGCGATGCGCGCAAGCAGCGCGGGCTTCTCGATCAACCCGAGATCGACAACGACATCCGCGAGGGATTTGCCGGTGGCCTTGTGCTCTTCGTTGAGTTCGTCGAGTTGGGTGGGCTCGACGATGCGCTGCTCGCGCAGGAAATCATAGAGTGCGGGGCTGTGGGCGGAAAACATCGCGGGGGGTGGCGCGAGGCGGGCTTAAACGGTGCGGAGCTGGGCGCCGCTCTGAAGCAGTTTCTCGCGCATCACCAGCGGGTCCTGTGCTTTTTCCAGCGCCTCGTCGGGGGCTACCAACTCGCGGTTCACCAGACTCATGAGATGGGTGTCCATCGTAATCATGCCCAACTGCGCGCCCGTCTGGATGTCCGAGGTAATGCGGAAAGTTTTATTTTCACGGATGAGCGACGCGATCGAGGTGGTGTTGACCATGATTTCGTAGGCTGCGATGCGACCACCGCCAACTTTTTTGCAAAGAACCTGGGAGATGACGGCGACCAGCGACGAGGCGAGCTGCGTGCGGATCATGTCCTTCATGTTGGCCGGGAACGCATCGACGATGCGGTCAACGGTCTTGGCGGCGCTGTTGGTATGCAGCGTGCCGAAGACCAAGTGGCCCGTCTCGGCGGCGCTGATCGCGGCCTCGATCGTCTCGAGATCGCGCATTTCACCGACGAGGATGATGTCGGGATCTTGGCGGAGCGCGCGACGGATGGCCTCGGAAAAGCTCGGCACATCCACGTGGACCTCGCGCTGGGTGACGACGCAGCGTTTGTGGCCGTGGTAATACTCAATGGGGTCCTCGATCGTGATGATGTGGCCGTCGCGGTTTTCGTTAATGTAGTTTACCATCGAGGCGAGCGTGGTGGACTTGCCGGAGCCGGTCGGACCGGTGACGAGGATGAGGCCGCGCGGGCGGTAGAGGAGTTCGCGGATTTTATCGGGCAGGCCAATGTCGCGCAGGCCGAACATTTTGTAAGGGATCTGCCGGAGCACCATGCCGTAGTTGCCCTTGGCGCGGAGAACCGAGACGCGGAAACGGGCTTTGTCGCCGAACGCGAAGCCAAAGTCGGCGCCGCCATTGAGCTTCACGTTGGTGATGTGGCTGTCCGGCGTGATCGACTGCATGAGCTTCTCGGTGTCGGACGGCGTGAGGGCCGGGCCGTCGATGGGCATCATGCTACCGCTGAGACGAAGCGTGGGCGGCTGGCCGACCTGAAGGTGAAGATCGGAGGCGTTCTGATCGACGACGAGGTCGAGCAGGTCGTTCATTTCGTAGCTCATGGTGTAAGAGGGAAATTAAGGTGGAAGAAACGGCGACTCAATTGGCGTCGCCGACGGTGATCGAGATGACTTCCTCGATGGTGGTAAGGCCGGCGAGGACCTTGCGCAACCCGTCTTCGCGCATCGTCCGCATGCCGAGGCTGCGGGCTTTTTCGCGGAGCGCGGAGGAGCCGGCGTGTTCGTAGATCATGCGTTGGATCTCCTCATTCACGATGAAGAGCTCGACGATGGTAAGGCGGCCGCGGAAGCCGGTGCCGTTGCACGCGGCGCAGCCCGAGCCGCGGGCGAAATTCGCGGTGGCGGCCTGCGCGGGCGTGATGTTGAGCGAACGCAATTCCGACGCCGAGGGGGCGTAGGGCTGCCGGCATTTCGCGCAAATCTTGCGGACGAGGCGCTGGGCGATGGTCGCGCGCAGTGACGTGGAAACGAGGAAGGGTTTTACGCCGATGTCGATGAGCCGCGTGACCGCGCTGGGCGCGTCGTTGGTGTGCAGCGTGGAAAAAACCATGTGCCCAGTGAGCGAGGCGTTGATGGCGATCTCGGCGGTCTCGAGGTCGCGGATTTCTCCGATCATGACGATGTTGGGCGCCTGGCGCAGCATGGCCCGGAGCGCGGAGGCAAACGTCATGCCGATGTCGGCGCGGACGGGGACCTGGTTGATGCCGTTGAGCTGATACTCGACAGGGTCCTCGACGGTGATGATTTTCCGGTCGGGCTTGTTGATGTGGTGCAGGCAGGAATAGAGCGTGGTCGTCTTGCCGGAGCCCGTGGGGCCGGTCACGAGCACGATGCCGTCGGGCAACGAAATGAGGCGCTCCAGTTCTTTTTGGTCGTCGCTGAAAAAACCGAGTTCAGGGAGGCCAAGCTGCAGGCCTTCCTTGTCGAGGATACGCATCACGATGCTCTCGCCGTGCGCGGTGGGGAGCGAGGAGACGCGCAGATCGAGCTGCCGTCCGTTCATCATGATCTGAATGCGGCCGTCCTGCGGGATGCGTTTTTCCGCGATGCTGATGTTCGCCATGATCTTCAGCCGTGAGATGATCGAGAGCTGCAGGCGCTTCGGCGGGTTCTCCACTTCCAGTAACACGCCGTCGATCCGGTAGCGGACGCGGAAACGTTTCTCCAGCGGCTCAAGGTGGATGTCGGACGCACGCCGCTGGATCGCCTCAAGGATGAGCGTGTGCACCAGTTTGACGACGGGGGCATCGGCATCGGTGTCGGTGATTTCGCCGAGCCCGCTCGCCTCTGTGGTGGCGACAGCGGAGTCGCCGTTGCCAGGCGCGGAAAGGTTGCTCAGCAACTCGTCGATCGAGCCCGCATCCTTGCCATAGAAACGATCAATCGCTGCGGCGATGTCCCGGGCGCTGGCCACGTGCGGCTCGATGCTGAGATTCAACAGATGCCCGAGGCTATCGACCGCTTCGGTGTCGAGCGGATCGGCCACTGCCAGGCGCAGGACGCGTGCCTCATGGGCAAACGGCAGCACCAGGTAACGCGCCGCGAGCTCGCGGGGAATGAGACCGAGGACGTCGCCGGGCACGCGCAGCGTATCGAAATCAGGCGCAACCGGCAGGCCGAACTCCGCCGCCAGCAGTGCCGTGACTTTGCGCGGATCGAGCCCAGTGTCGGCCATGAGCACGTCGAAAAGACGGGGCGCGGACGTAGTGAGATCGACATGCTCCGCGACCCGGGCTTGGGAGCGCCCGAGTTGCGCGGAATCGACCAGTCCCCGCGACACGAGCAACTGGATTACAAAATCGTCCGCCGCGTGGCCGGCGACTGAGGTCGATAGACCCGAAGTGGACGAATTTGTCATCGGGGCGGTTATTGCCGACTGAGGCTGAGCAGGAATTCGGCGTTGGACTTCGTCTTCTTAAGACGGGTGATGAGCATCTCCATCGACTCGATGGGACCGAGCCCCTGCATCGCGCGGCGCAGGCCGTAGATGCGCTGAAGCTCCTCCGGATGATAGATGAGTTCCTCTTTGCGGGTGCCCGAGCGGTCGATGTTGATCGCGGGGAAAATCCGGCGCTCAACGAGGCCGCGGTCGAGGTGAATCTCACAGTTACCGGTGCCCTTGAATTCCTCGAAGATGATTTCGTCCATGCGGCTGCCCGTATCGACCAGCGCGGTGGCGATGATCGTAAGACTGCCCGCGCCTTCGATGTTGCGCGCG
>JANXLP010000233.1 GCA_025355125.1 Opitutaceae bacterium
AGACCCCGCGCACACCGAGCCCTACCGCGTCCTTCATACGAATCTGAACCTCGCGCTCCCGCCCGGCTCCCCCGCGTGCCTCGTCCTCCTCTCCGCCGGGCCCGGCGAAGGCAAAAGCACGACGCTCCACCGGCTCGCCCGCCTCATGGGCTCCGCCGGCGAACGCGTCATTTTGATCGACGCCGATCTGCGCCGCCCCTCGCAACACCGCCTCGCCGCGCGCCCGAAATCCCCCGGCCTCGCCGAGCTGCTCGCCGGCACGCAGTCGCTCGACGCGGTGATTCAGAAAACGATTTCCCCCGGCCTCGACTTCATCCCCGCCGGCGGCACGGCCGGATTCACGCTCGGCCTGGTCTACGCCAACCGCCTCCGCGAACTCATCGCGAGCCTCCGCGGCCGCTACGACAAGATCGTCTTCGATTCTCCGCCCATCATCGGCGTGAGCGATGCCAGCGTGCTGGCTGGCGCGGTGGATGGCGTGGTGCTCCTCATCCAACACCGCCGCAATCCCGCGCCCATGGTGATGCGTGCGCAGCAGATTGTCGTCGGTTTGAAAACGCCGCTCCTCGGTGTCGTGCTCAATCAGGTGCCCGCGCGTTCCGGCGACGATTACGGCTACTACACGAGCAACTACGCTTATTACAGCGAGTCGGCGACCGGCTCCGGCCGCAAAGACCGCTCCGCCACTGCGGACAAGCTCACGCTTCGCGAGCCCGACCGCAAAGGGTAGGGCGCGTTATCCCTCACGTGCCCGGTTGCGCCCGGCCATCTGGTGAGCTGAGTCGCCGCGGCGGGTGAGGGATAACCCGCTCTCCCTTCCGTATCGCCCTCGGCACCCTCGAAAAAAGCTATTGACGGAACGGAGGCACGGCCTACTTCTAGCCCCTCAGTTTTGTTCGCGGGCGTAGCTCAGTTGGTAGAGCACTTCCTTGCCAAGGAAGATGTCGAGAGTTCGAGTCTCTTCGCCCGCTCCATTTTAAGAAAGCGTCCGGTGGTGACACCGGGCGCTTTTTTTTGCCCTAAGATGCCCGTGGGAGGGGGTTGCGCGGAGGTAGCTACGGTTCCGGTCATCACTGTTCGGCGATCTTTCGGCGTGGAGGTGCCGATAAGGAGGAAGAATACTGCCGCGCACATGAACGCACCGGCCTGTAATTTTGCTGTCCAGAGGAGCGTGCCCGTTGCACGTCACCTCACAGGTCATTCCCATCATGAAAAAACAACCGACCACCCAGAGAAAACCTCGGCCGAATTTAACTCCGGACGACTCGGCATCGAGGCAATCGCCGTCCCTACTACTTCGCGACGTCCCTCCACTAAGAAAATCGTCAAAGCCCGACTCGATTGCTGATTCGGAGCTGGATCGACCGGTAGAAGGCGTCGATCCGACACTGCCTTTTAATTCTGCGGTGGGCGCCCCCGGTCACAAAACAAAGGAGCCGCAGCTCGACGATGAAAACGAGGATGGCGAAAGCGTAGTCGAACAGCTCGCTGAAGAGGGCGCGGAGCGTGCGGAGGAAAATACTGCGCGCCAGGGTCTCAGAAAAAGCAGCGGCCGGGCTTAGTTGGGTGGGGTGGCTGAGCAAGGCGCGGGCGACGGAAGTTAAGATCGATCCGCTCATTTGTGTTTCCCGACGTTCACCCTTAGGTGGCGGCCCTCGCGTTTACCGGCCGCTAATCATGCCATCCAGCACTTCTGTTCCCTCTGCGTCTCTCTCAACCACGCCGGCGCTGCCGGATCGCACGCTCTGGCTCATGGCCATCGTCTGCGGAGTGTGTGTGGCCAATATTTGCTACAACCAGCCGCTGCTCGGGGATTTTGCGGCTTACTTTCACGCGACCGCCGGCGAAGTGGGCTGGGTCGCGATGGCGTCACAGGCGGGCTATGGGCTCGGGCTACTGTTTTTTCTGCCGCTCGGCGATATCATGGAGCGGCGGCGGCTGGTGCTGACGTTGATCTGTATCTGCGCATGTATGCTCGCAGCGACCGCCGCCGCGCCGACGCTGCCGCTCCTCATTCTCGGCAATCTGTTGATCGGCGCGACGGCGATGGGCGCTCAGATCCTGATTCCGCTCGCCGTGGAAATGTCCCCGTCAACGGCGCAGGGTCGCACCGTCGGCGTGATGATGACCGGCGTGCTGGGTGGCGTATTGCTGGCGCGGACGCTCGCGGGGTTTGTCGGCGATCACTTTGGCTGGCGCGCGATGTTTGGCCTGGCGGCGGTGATGATGGTGGTGCTCGCGAGTTTGTTGCGCGGCGTGATGCCGCATCGGCCTCCGGAGTTCGCACTTTCTTACGGCCGGCTCATGCGCTCGCTGTGGGAGGTATTGAAAACGCAGCCGCGGCTCTGGCGTCCGGCGTTGGTGGGCGCGCTGTCGTTTGCCACGTTCACGGCATTTTGGACGAGCCTGGCGTTTCTGATGAAGGACAACTTTCACCTGGGTTCCACCGAGACCGGCCTCTTTGGCATCGTGGGGCTCGTCGGGGCCCTGGCGGCGCCGTATGCGGGCAAATTCGCGGATCGGTTCGGCGCGGTCACTACCGTGTCGATCGCGTTGGTGGTTATTTTTGCGGCGTTCGGGATCATGTTTATGTGGGTGACGATTCCGATGCTGATCGTGGGCGTGCTGCTCATGGATGTGGGCGTGCAGACGGTGCAAGTCGCGGAGCAGGGCCGGGTGCTGTCGCTGATCCCGCAGGCTCGGAGCCGGCTCAACACGCTCTACATGGTGTCGCGCTTCGTCGGCGGCGCGCTCGGCTCGCTGGTCGGCGCCTTCGCGTGGACGCACGGGCAATGGCCGGCCGTGTGCGGCGCGACGCTCGGGCTGACGGCGTTCGCGATGATCATCCATATCGTCGGCCAGCACTACGAGAGCCCTGTGGCCGCAGCGCAGCAGGCGACGGGTTAAAGAGGGTCGCTTTATTGG
This sequence comes from Opitutaceae bacterium, assembly GCA_025355125.1. Lineage (GTDB taxonomy): Bacteria > Verrucomicrobiota > Verrucomicrobiia > Opitutales > Opitutaceae > Tous-C4FEB. Next base: position 2,926 of record JANXLP010000233.1, read on the forward strand.
AATGAAGCCGGCTCGAGGTGGGCCGCGCGCTCCGCGCGTGGCCGGTTTGGGCGGCTAAACTGAAGCCGCGCGCGGAGCGCACGGCCTACCTCTGTCAGCTTTTTGCACTACTGAATAACGTGCGACTAAATCAAGGCGCTATAAACACCATGCGCGCTCACCACGAGCCGCGCAGGCCGCCGAGGAGGAGGCGGGGTGTGCCGGTGTTGACCACGCCGTCGCCGCTGCGGCCGGTTTCGACACGGGCATCGCCGAGGTTTTCGATGTTGAAAAAAAGGTCGAGGTGGCGGGTGAGCGGATAACTGAGGCCGAGATCGGCGACGACGACTTCGCCGAGGCGGAGGGTGTTTTCGTCGTCCTCGAATTGCGCGCCGATCCAGCGCACGCGCGGGGCCAGCGTAATGCCGCCGGGCGCACGCCACGTCGCGCCGAGTGTGGCGCTGTGCTTGGGGACTTGCGCGACGCGTTTGCCGGCGAGGGTGGGCGCGACGGTGGCGCGCCGCACGGTGGCGTCGTTGAGCAGGGCTTCGGCGTTGAAGCGGAGGGCGTCGTTGACGCGCCAGTTGGCGGAGAATTCCACGCCGCGCACGCGGGTGCGGTCGAGGTTGAGACGCTGGCGACCGATGCCACCGGCGGCGAGCGTTCCGACGATCGGGAACGTGCCGGGGCCGCGCGCGATGGTGACGTTGCCGACGGCGTCGCGCAGCTCGTTCCAAAAAACGGCGGTGCCGAGCGTGAGTGCGCCGTGGGTCCAATCGGCGCCGAGTTCGGCACTGGTCACGCGCTCGGTGCTGAGCGCGGGATTGGTTTCGGTGACGGTCGAGCCGGCGCGGAAGGGGCGGTAGAGTTCATTGAGCGTGGGGCGGCGAAACGCCTGTTGGGCGGCGGCGCGCAGGCGGAGGTCGGGGCGGGCTTTCCAGACGAGGCCGGCGCTCGGGCTGAATTCGAGTCCATCGAGTTCGGGGTAGTGATCGTCGCGGGAGAGGACGCCGGTCGCGCGGTCGGATTCGCGGCGATGGCCGCCGGATTCGCGCCAGTCGTCGAGGCGCGCGCCGAGCGTGGCGATGACGGTTTTTCCGAGGGGTTGCTCGTGGAGGACGTAGAGGCCGGTGAAGGATTGGTTGCCGCCGGCGAGGCGTTGGCGGGTGAAGACGCCGCCGGTGTAGGTGTAATTTTCGCGCGTCTCGCCCCGCACGGCGCGGGCATCGGTGCCGAAGCTGGTGCGGGCGCCGCTCGCATGCGTCCATGCGCCCGTCCACGCGGCGCCGGTGGCGGTGGAGGGCACGGCGAATTGATCGCTTGCGGGCGTTTCGGCGGTGCGCGTGGCGTTTACCGCGCTGAACGTGCTGGAGAAGCCGCCGGACTGCGCATAGGCGGTGGCGGTCCAGGAGAAGATTTTCGTGGGCTGCCCGGTGATCACGAGGGAGCCGAAGTTACTGCCCGAGGCGTTGCGCTGGTAAGGCGTGCCGTTGTGGCGATTCTCCTCGAAGGTGCGGACGGTGATCGTCGCTTCGAGATTCGCGCTGAGGGGTGTGCGCCAGCGGGCGTTGAGCCAGCTGTGGTTGCTACTGGCGGGCACGTCGATGGAGCCGCGCCGCTGGGGGGCGACGAGGAAAAAACCTTCGGTCGAAAATACGCCGCCGAGGAGCTGCACGGCCCCTTTGCCGGCGGTGTGGGTGACGCCGAATTCGGCGCTGCGCGTCGTGAACGAGCCGATGCTGCCGGCGAGGCGCGTGCTGTTCCCGGCGACCGGAGTGGTGAGCAACTGGATGACGCCGCCGAGCGCGGCATTGCCCCAGGCGGTCGCGCCGCCCCCGCGCACGACCTCGGCGCCGGCGAGCGATTCACGCGGAAGCTGGCTCCAGAGCACCCAGCCGCCGAAGGGGTCGTTGAGCGGCACGCCGTCGAGGAGCACGAGGGAACGACTCGCGCCGCTCGGGCCGAGGCCGCGGAGCGAGACACCCTGCGCGGTGGGGTTGGCGGAAAAACTGTCGCTGCGGCGAAAGAGGCTGAAACCGGGAATCGCCCGGAGCGCGCCGTCGAGCGTCGCGGTAGGCGCGGCCCGGAGATCGTCGCCGTCGATCAGGCGCGTGGAAAACGCGACGCGGTCCACTGCTTGTCGCGTGCGCGCGGCGGTGACGACGAAGCGACCGAGTTTGTAACGCAGGTCGAACTCGCCTGGAGGAGGATAGCCAAAGCCAAATTTTATCAGCCCGGCCTTTGGCGCGGGATAGTTGGCCTTGGCGCGTTTATCTTCCGTGCCGTCGATGAACACGGGCGGGAGTTGCTCCGAGCCATTGGTCGCGGGTCGCAGGGCGGCGACTTGTTGCGGCGTGATCGCGTCATTGCTGTCGGTGAAGGCGGCCCGCCCATAGCAAAGGGTGTGGGCGATGGCGATGTCGCTCAGGCCGGCGGCGGCGCGCATGTGCTTGGTGTAGTTCGACTGAGTGGGCGAGTCGGTCGGAGTGGGCTTAAGTAGGAACAGTCTGATGAGCGTTGCGCTCTCGCCGGCGAGCAGCGCGCTTTCCGTCAATGGCGGTTGCGCCTTCGGGGTGCCTCGTCCGTCGGTGCCATGGCAAGAGGCGCAGGCTTGCTGATACGTGGTGGCGCCGAAGGGAAAATCGTAGCGAGCCGAGGAGGGCGACTGCGCGCGGACGAAGGCGGGTAGCGCGAGGAGGAGCCAGGAGGCGGACCGCGAAAGCGTGATGGCGGCGGAGCGGCAGGGGAAATTCATCGGGTCGAATGCGCCGGCGGCGGGAGGAGCGGCATGGGGCGACGATGGACGCCGAGCGGCGACGGTGGGAATGAAATTCTGAGGTAGGGCGTTCGGCTTGCGGACGCCTTTGGTCATTTGGGGCTCGCGAGTGCGGCGTTGATGACGACCAACGCGATGACGGCGGCGGCGATGAGTCGGAGGCGTTTGCTACGCCCGGCTTTGGTTTGATCGGGGCGCGCGATGTCCATGGGTGGTCGGGAAATTGCAGAGGCGGTGCCGGCGGGCGCGCCCAGAGTGTTGGTGGATGAAAAGGCGCGCGTAGAATTTATCTTACGCAAATGCGCCTAGCGCGGGGTTGCCGCTTATAGGACGAAGGTTGCCCGCAATTGGGAAAAGCGCGGACGGCGAAATGAGAGGGCGTCTAAAAAGGTCTCCGATCTGGTCCGTCGTGGCATGGGCGTCCCGCCCATGTTCCGAACCCACGGGCGGGACGCCCGTGCCACTTTCGATCCGCCGCAGGCAACTCTACCTTTTTAGACGCCCTCTAAGGCTGCACGCTGAGGAGATCGCCGACGGCCTCGATGTGCCGGGGGTTTTTCAAGTGGGGGAGCAATTGTTCTGACATCCGCGTGGGTAGGGGCAGCCAGAGTGAGACGACGCCGGGGCGGGCGGGTGTCTGGGCGGTCTGGCCCAGATCGGTCACCAAGATCAGATCGTGCTGCAAAATATTTTTGAGGACGACGTCGGCCTCCCACGGGCGGACGAATTCCGGCAGATACCACCAGTGGCGGCCGACGCGTTGCGTGTTGAAAAAATGATGCACGCCGCCGCCGCCGAGAAACACGGCGAGGCGGCGCGTGGGCGGGGCGGCATCGAGGGCGTTTTTCAGTTGATTGAAGCGGGTGGCTTCGCCGGCGCGGAACCAAAGCGATTGGCCGTTGGGCAGCGTCAGCGCTTGGGCATTCCACGCGCGTTCCTCTTTTTGCGCGTTCACGGCGCCCGCTAGCGTGACCCAAAGCGCGGGGGCGATGGCCACCGCCACGAGTGCGCGCTGCCAGCGGCGCGCGAGCACGGCCGCGAGCGCCACGCCCGGCCAGACCAACCAGAGATGACCAAGCAGGGAGTAGTCGTTGCGGAAGAGACCCACGCAGCCGAGGGCATAGTAGAGCGGAAAAAAAATTACGCCCGCCATGGCAGAATCCGTAGCCGGGCGGAGTGGGAGTGGGGTTTCGGGGTGGGCGGGGCGGTGACGCGAGCGGAAGCGCGCGACCAGCAGCGTCAGCGCCAAGCCGACGGCGAGCAGCGGAGGCAATCCCAGCACGGCGGCGTCGCTGAACGATGAGATCTGCGGCCAGCGGTTCGGATAAGTGGCGGCGTAGTGCGCGACCATGTGGGTCGGCCACAGTTGTTCCCAAGCACCGGCGGCGGGGAGCGCGGTAAAATACCAAGCAACCAGCGGGAGGACGCACAGCACGTAGCCAGAAAGCAATCGCGTGGCGAACCGGCGGAGTTCGCGGATGAATTCCGTCCAATCGGCGACGGCGGTGGCGGGCCAGCGTTGCCACGCGGTCACCACTAAAATCGCGGCGATGGCGATGATGTGCGGGCCGAAGCGGACCCATTGCAGCAATCCGGCAAAAATTCCCAGCAGCCAAGCGTGGCGAAGAACGAGCGGTGCCGACGACGACGAGGATCTCAGCGCGAGCGTCGACGCAATCAAAGCGAGGACCAGCATTTCGATGGCGCCGTGGGGGCCGTTGATCGCGTTGACGCCGGACATCGACATGATCGGCAGCAGTGCCACCACGGCGAGTCCTCCGCCCCAACCGCGGCCCGCGACGCGAAAAACGAGGCGTGCGGTGAGCAGCCAGGCCACGGCGAATGCCGACGAACTCGCGAGGACGAGGGTGAGCGGGGTGTTGCCGCCGAGCGCGGCGAACGCGCGATACCAGCCAAGGGCGAGCGGGCCATACTGCCACGAGAAATCGCGGTAGAGCGCCTCACCGGCCTGCCACCGCGCGACCCCGTAGAGGTAGGAGCCCTGATCGTAGAGGATGAAACGCGTCGCGTTGAAAACGTGCGCGGTCAGCCCACCCACTTGAAAAATAATCCACGCCAACACCACGCCGGTGGCCAAGCCGAAGAACCGGGCGGGCGACATGGGTTGGGCGCTGGGACCAATCATGTGGGCAGGCAGAGGGTGGCGCTGCAAGCGGTGGCGCGGCCGATGAGGGCGGCGATGTCGCAGGGGGCGAGCGCGGGCGGGGCCAATCGGGCGAGGCGGGCGTAGGCCTGCATGAAACGTGCGAGCCCCTTGGAGCGCGCCGCGATGATCTCGAGGCCGCCGTGCATGACTTCCTCCCAATCGGCGGCGCGTGGCTCTCGGCGCAGGAGGGAGCCTAGGCGGTTGGAGATGGATTTGAAAGGGGCGAGCGAGGGGTAGAGCTCGTGGCCGAGGACGCGCCGCCAGACTTATAGTTTACGAAAATCTTTCACCCGCGCGAAACCTAGGTTCGGAAAGCTTACTACTTAAAGCTTATTGCTTACTGCCTGAAGCGGCTTCGCCGCCCATAGCCTATGGACCCTGAGCGGCTATTCGGTGCTGTGGAACTTTCCGGCGCGGGAAACTACCATGGGGGAGGTAAGTAACGACCGCCTTGAATTTCACGGCGGACCCTTCGCTGCCATCTATCCGACCGTTACGTTTAATCCCGAAAGAACCA
>JANXLP010000259.1 GCA_025355125.1 Opitutaceae bacterium
CACGCAGCCGTGGCTCATGCCCTCGACACTCTGGCCCTGGTGGCCTTCGGGAACGTTCGTGCCGATGAAGGGAAACGGCACACTGTCGAGTTTGCCCGCAAGCATCACATCGGTGTCGTAAACGAGTTCACGCGGGATGGAGTTCTGGTTGGCGGTGACGCCGATGCCTAGCTGCGCCATCGCCCACTCGACCGCCGGCCAGTGCAACGTCGTGAAGCGCGCGCCGATGCCGAGCGTGCTGCGGCCAAGCTGCTCCGTCGCGCTCGGGAAGATCGTGGACTTCGGGTTGTGCTCCTGGATGAGGTTTTTCAGGCGAAGGAGATTGGCGAAGGTCGCCGGAAAAATCGCCGCGCCGTCCTTGAGCGCCGCGCCATCGGCCAGCGTCGTCACCTCCGCCGCGCCGCCGGGGGCGTCGAGCCGCCATGCACAATCACCGGCGGCCGTGTCTTCAAGCAGCACCCATTTGCCGGCGGCCGTCTCGAAGCGACCGTGCGGCCACACGTGGATCGGGTGCGCGCTCTGGATAGCTGCGCTCAGCGCCGGCCAATCGAGACAGAAATCGGGCGACACGCAGGGGTTGGTCGCTATACGCAGATTGTTTTGCAGGAGAAACGTGTTGATGGCGGACATGGGAATTTTTTTCGGAGGAGTATGAGTTAAAAGCGAGCCAGCGGCCGGTCGGCGCGAGGGAAATGGTGTTTGGAAACGAAAAGCCCCGCAGATTTCCGCGGGGCTGACAATGCTCGGATTCGTGTCCGCGCCGAACCGTCCGGGCTCACCACTTGTCGGTCGTGTCGCGGATGAGCTGTTGCAGAATCGGGAAGCGCACTTCGCCGTAATTGAGCGCGTAGCGGAGCTGGCCCTCGCGGAAAATCCACGTGGTCGGCACCCACGAGACCGGCAACCCCATGAACTGCGTCATGCGGTCCTCGGCTTTGCGCGAGGGATTCGGATGGAGCAGCAGTTCGAAATTGGACTGCGTGCCGACGCCATTCTTGGTCAGCACCTCGCGGCCGATGTCATCGTGCCACGTCGTGACGAAGATGAATTTAACGTCGGCATTCGTGTCGACGAAGGTGCTCCAACCGCTCTTCGCTAGCTCGGCGGCGCAGTTCAAGCACCATGGTGCCCAGAAATGCACCACGGTCACTCCGGGCGCCTTGATCGCCTCGGCCACTTGTTTCTCGATCGGCAGAAGTTCCGCCGCGCGGGTCGCGCCGGTCAGTCCGACCAGTATGAAAAGAAGGGTGAAAAATTTCATCGCCCCACCGGTAGCCGCAAACGCGCCCGGCGCAACCGCCCGGCGTGTCATTTTCGGGATTGCGCGCGCCCCCCCGCCCTCTCTGCTCGGCCCTCTTTTCAAAAAACCAATGGATCTGCCCAACGCCGAACATGTGCTCCGCCTCACGCAGGAGCTGAATCTCAAAGTCCACCAGGTCGCCGCCACCGCGCAGCTCTTCAAGGAGGGCGCGACCGTCCCCTTCATCGCCCGCTACCGCAAGGAAGCCACCGGCGAACTCGACGAGGTCCAGATCACCACCATCCGCGACCGCCTCGAACAGATGGCCCAGGTGGACGAGCGCCGCGCCTCCATTCTCGCCTCGCTCAAGGAGCGCAACCTCCTCACGCCCACCCTCGAAAAGGCCATCAACGCCGCCGACGCCCTCACCACCCTCGAGGATATCTACCTTCCCTTCCGTCCGAAGAAACGCACCCGCGCCACCATCGCCAAAGAAAAGGGCCTCGAGCCGCTTTCCGAACTCATCTTCGCCCAAGCCGACACCACCGACCCCGTCGCCGCCGCCCAAGTCTACGTCGGCCGCGAATACATCGCCGACGACGGTAAGAACGTGAAGTCCACCATCGCGTCCACCGACGAAGCCCTCGCCGGTGCCCGCGACATCATCGCCGAACGCGTGAGCGACGACAAAGACGCCCGCGCCCGCCTCCGCGTCATCTACCAGCGCGACGCCATCGTCTCCTCCAAAGTTCTCATGGGCAAAGACGCCACGCCCGACGCCGCGAAATTCAAAGACTACTTCGAGTGGAGCGAGCCCCTCATCAAAGCCCCGTCCCACCGCGTCCTCGCGATGCGCCGCGGCGAGAAGGAAATGTTTCTCATGATGCGCGTGCAGCTCCCCGACGAGGCCACCGCGCCCGCCGAGGTCGAGCCACTCTTCGCGAAAACCAAAAACGCCGCATCCGCCCAGGTCCGCCTCGCCGTGCAGGACTCATGCAAGCGCCTCCTTTGTCCCGCGATGGAAACCGAGATGCGTCTCGAATCCAAAAAGCGCGCCGACGCCGACGGCATCAAGGTCTTCGCTTCCAATCTCCGCGAACTTCTCCTCGCCGCGCCGCTCGGCCAACGCGCCGTCCTCGCCATCGACCCCGGCATCCGCACCGGCTGCAAAGTCGTCCTCCTCGATCGTCAGGGAAAGCTCCTCCACAACGACGTCGTTTTCCCCGACCGCATGGAAGCCGACGCCAAGGAAAAGCTCCTCGGCTTCGTGAAGTTTTTCAAAGTCGAGGCCGTAGCCATCGGCAACGGCACGGGCGGGCGCGAGACCGAGGCCTTCGTCCGCACGCTCGGCCTGCCCGCCTCGATTCCCATCGTGATGGTCAACGAATCCGGCGCTTCCATCTACTCCGCCAGCGATGTCGCCCGCGAAGAGTTCCCCGATCACGACCTCACCGTCCGCGGCGCCGTCTCCATCGGCCGCCGCCTCATGGACCCGCTCGCCGAACTCGTGAAGCTCGACGCCAAATCCATCGGCGTCGGCCAATACCAGCACGACGTCGATCAGTCCGCGCTCAAACGCTCCCTCGACGACACCGTCGTCAGCTCCGTCAACGGCGTCGGCGTCGAACTCAACACCGCGTCAAAACAACTCCTCAGCTACGTCTCCGGCCTCAACACCGCGACCGCCGCCGCCATCGTCGCGCACCGCAACGAAAACGGCCCCTTCAAATCCCGCGCCGAGCTAAAATCCGTCCCGCGCCTCGGCCCCAAGGCCTTCGAACAAGCCGCCGGTTTCCTCCGCATCCACGACGCCGCCCACCCGCTCGACACCAGCGCCGTCCACCCGGAGCGCTACACCCTCGTCGAAAAAATGGCCGCCGATCTCGGCGTCACCGTCCCCGATCTCATGCGCGACGGCCTCGTCCGCTCAAAAATCAAACTCGAAAATTACGTCACCGCCGACGTCGGCCTGCCTACGCTCACCGACATCGTCGCCGAGCTCGCGAAACCCGGCCGCGATCCGCGCGAGAAATTCGAAGCCTTCGCCTTCGAGGCCAGCGTCCACAAACCCGAGGACCTCAAGCCCGGCATGAAACTCCCCGGCATCGTGACCAACGTCACCGCGTTCGGCGCGTTCGTGGACATCGGCGTCCACCAAGACGGCCTCGTCCACGTTTCGCAGCTCGCCGACAGCTTCGTTAAAGAGCCCGCGACCGTCGTAAAACCCGGCCAGAAAGTTTCCGTCACTGTCACCGAGGTCGATCTCCCGCGCCAGCGCATCGCCCTCTCGATGCGCAGTAATCCCGTGATCGGCCCCAAAACCCCGCACAGTGGACCGGGCGCTCCGCGCGCGGGCTTCGGCAATGGCAGCCCCCGCCCCGCCGGCGCCGCGCCCGCCGCTCCCCGCGCCCCCGCGCCCGTGAACAACGACTGGTTCGCCTCCGCGCTGAACAAGAAGCGTTAAAAGCATCTCGGAGGGCGCCCGAAAGGTAGGGCGGGGTATCCTTAACCCGCCGCTTTGATCTCGCTGTGTCCGTGGCTCGCAAATGAAACGGCAGGTTAAGGATAACCCGCCCTACCCCGATTCCGTCATTCTCAGAGGGCGTCTAAAAAGGTCTCCGATCTGGTCCGTCGTGGCATGGGCGTCCCGCCCATGTTCCGAACCCACGGGCGGGACGCCCGTGCCACTTTCGATCCGCCGCAGGCAACCCTACCTTTTTAGACGCCCTCTTAGACACCTTTTTAGATTTCGGATGATTTAGCGCGGGAGCGCCGCGACCTTTCGCTCGTTGGTTCCCACTCGGTTTGAATCACCGCAGGTTTTTCCACCGAACGCCTGACCGCAGCGCGAGTCCAACCTCGCGATGAAACTCAAAATCGACTCCAGCCCCGCCCCTGAACTCAACCTCGCCGCCCTCGCCGAAAAAATTCTTGTGCGCGGCATCCATCTCACCCTCACCCCCGCCCTCCGCACCGCCGCTCTCGAAAAAGGCGCACGACTCCTCCGCCACGACGATCACTTGGTGCGCGTCCGCATCGACCTCGAGAACGACCACACCAAGCACGAGCACGCCCGTTTTATCGCCAAGGGCCGCATCGAAATCAGCGGCCCCGACCTCATCGCCGCAGTCGAGAGCGACGACGCCTACAAATCCCTCGACCTGCTCATCGACAAACTCGACCGCATGCTCCGCGAGCGTAGCCGCGCTCGCGCCGATCGCCGCAACGATCGACCCGAAAGCGGCGAGTTTCGCGACCAGCTCGCTCCGGCGAGCTGAGGCCTGAGGTCCGCCGCCGCGGGCGGATCAGCGATACGGCTGGTGCAGCACGACCGGCTTGCTCTTCGCCCGCAGCCGCAGGTTCAGCATCTCCACGCCGAACGCGAAGGACATCGAGAAATAGATGTATCCCTTCGGAATGTGTTGCCCGAGCGCCTCGCCCACCAGCGTCACG
>JANXLP010000280.1 GCA_025355125.1 Opitutaceae bacterium
CGTGGCTGCCGCCGGCGTCGCCGGAGTTTTGGCCGCCGTCGCGGCCTTCCTTGATGGCGCCGCGGACTTCCTTCTTCACGGAGATGGTGGCCTTCTCGATGTTGGAGGCGCCGAGGCTGCGGAGGTAGTAGGTCGTCTTGAGGCCGGCGTGCCAGGCGTGGCGATACATATGGCTCAGGGTTTTGAGGTCCGGAGTCTTGATCCAGAGGTTCACGCTCTGGGCCTGGTCGATCCACTTCTGGCGGCGGGCGGCGGCGTCCACGATCCACTTGGCGTCGATGTCGAAGGCCGTGAGGTATTTCGCCTTCAGGTCGGCGGGGATGCGATCAATGTCCTTCACCTCGCCGTCGAAATACTTGAGGTTGTCGATCATGTCCTGATCCCAGAGGCCGCGGGACTTGAGGTCTTTTACGAGGAACGGATTTAGCACGATGAACTCGCCCGAGAGGTTCGATTTCACGAACAGATTTTTATACGTGGGCTCGATGCAGGGGGAGGTGTTGGTGATGTTGGAGATCGTGGCCGTGGGCGCGATGGCGAGGACGTTGCTGTTGCGCATGCCTTGGGCGGCGATCTTGGCGCGCAGGGGCGTCCAATCCATCTTGCCGCCGCGAACGACATCGACGGGAACGCCGCGCTCCTGCTCGAGGAGGTCAACGGTGTCCTGAGGGAGGAGACCGCGGGACCATTTCGAGCCTTTATAGCTGGAGTAGGTGCCGCGCTCGGCCGCGAGATCGGAGGAGGCCTCGTAGGCGTAGTAGGCGATGGCTTCCATGGCCTCGTCGTTGAAGGCGAGGGCTTCTTCCGAAGCGAAGGAGACGCCCTTCATGTAGAGCGCGTTGGCGAGACCCATGACGCCCATGCCGATGGGGCGATGGCGCATGTTGGAGGTCTTGGCGGCCTCGGTGGGGTAGAAATTGATGTCGATGACGTTGTCGAGGGCGCGGACGGCCATGCGGATGGTCTCGCGGAGCTTTTTGTGATCGAGCGAGCCGTCGGGCAGGAGGTGCGTCTCGAGGATGACAGAGCCGAGATTGCAGACAGCGGTTTCTTCCTTGGAGGTGTTGAGCGTGATCTCGGTGCAGAGATTGGACGAGTGGATGACGCCGACGTGGTCCTGCGGGGAGCGGATGTTGCACGCATCCTTGAAGGTGATCCACGGGTGGCCGGTCTCGAAGATGAGGGAGAGCATCTTCTTCCAGAGATCGAGGGCCTCGACCTTCTGGCCGTAGATTTTGCCTTCCTCGGCCTGCTTCTCGTAGGCGGTGTAGCGCTCTTCGAATTTCTTGCCGAAGGTCTCGTGGAGGTCGGGGACCTCGTTGGCGCGGAAGAGCGTCCAGGAGCCGCGGGCCTCCATGCGCTTCATGAACAGATCGGGAATCCAGTTCGCCGTGTTCATGTCGTGCGTGCGGCGGCGGTCGTCGCCGGTGTTTTTGCGCAGCTCGAGGAATTCGAAGATATCGTTGTGCCAGGTCTCGAGGTAGGCGCAGCCGGAGCCCTTGCGCTTGCCGCCCTGATTGATGGCGACGAGCTGGTCGTTGTGGAGCTTCAGGAACGGGATGACGCCCTGCGACTCGCCGTTGGTGCCGCCGATGTAGGCGCCGGTGCCGCGGACGGCGGTCCAGGAACCACCGAGGCCGCCGGCCCATTTGGAGAGGTAGGCGTTTTCGGAAATACCGCGCTGGAAGATGCCCTCGATGGAGTCATCGACGTAGTAGAGGTAGCAGGAGCTGAGCTGCGAGTGGAGCGTGCCGGCGTTGAAGAGGGTCGGCGTGCTGGAGCAGAAGCGGCGGGTCTTGTAGAGGGAGTAGAGACCGGCGGCCTTGCCCTCGCGGTCGGTGGGCTCGTCGAGGGAGAGGCCCATGGCGACGCGGATCCAGAAGAACTGCGGCGTCTCGAGGCGGCGCGCGGGCTTCTTGGTTTTGTCGATGATGAGGTAGCGATCGTAGAGGGTCTGGATGCCGAGGAAGTCGAACTCGAGGTCGGAGGACGGATCGAGGGCGGCGGCGAGCTTGGTGAGATCGAAGTCGAGGAGGCGCGGGTTGAGGCGCTTGATGGCGACGCCGTGCTCGAGGTATTTCTTGAACGCGCGCTGGTGAAAATCCTTCAGCTTGCCGATGCCGTCGCGGGTGATATCCCAGCCGAGGACTTCCTCGTAGATGTAGGTGAGCTGGATGCGGCCGGCGAATTTGGCGAAGTCGGCGTCACGCTCGATGAGGGTTTTCGAGTTGAGCGTGATGGTGGCGTCGAGGTCTTTTTGGGAAATCTGGTCGTAAACGGCGCGGCGGAGTTCCTGCTCGATCTCGTCATTGGAGAGGCAGAGCTCGAGGCCGATGCGGGCGAACTCGATGCGCTTGCGGAGGTCGGCGCCGTCCCAGAAGACGTTTTCGCCGTTGGCTTTTTTGACGACGATCATCGTCTCCTGCGCGGGGGCGGGAGCGGCGGCGGGGACGGGAGTCTCATCGGCCTGACGGTTGGCGCGGGCGGCGGAGCGGTCGGCGCGGAAAAGAATGTAGGCCTCGGCGACTTTGTAGAAGCCGCCCTTCATGAGTTCTTCCTGCACCATGTCCTGAACTTCCTCGATGTGGACGAAGGCCTGCTTCGAGGCGTGGACGCGCTCGGAGACGGCTTTCGTGATGGCGACGGCGGGGGCGGAGTCGCGCTGCAGGGAGAGGAAGGTTTTGCGGACGGCGATCTCGACCTTCTGCTCGCTCCACGGGACGACCTGGTTGTTGCGGCGGATGACGCGGAGGGTGGACTGCGCGGCGGAGTCGCGGTCGATGGCGATTTTGCGGGCGCGATTCAAGAGGAGGCTCTTGGCGACGAAGTAGGCGTTGTTATCGACGAGGGTTTTCTCGATGAGTTCGTAGAGGGCGTTGAGCGAGAGGCGGAGAGGATTCTGGTTGCGGGCAAGCTCGGAGAGATTGGCGGCGACTTCGCGGCAGATGCGGGCGACCCAGGCGCGGTTGGCGTCGGTGAAGATGTCTTTCTCGCCTTTCGCGAGGGAGACGTTGGTCAGGGCCTTGCCAAGGGTGTCGGCGACTTCGGCGAGCACGAAGCGTTCCTCGCCGTGCGGGCAGAGCAGGACGACGGGGGGCAGCGGAACGGTTTCACCGGCGAGGGAGTCGCGCCAAGCGTAATGCGGTTTTTGTTCGACGGGGGCGTGGACGGTGCGCTTGAGGGCGAGATCGTGCGCGAGGGAAGGATTGCTCATGGCGATGGTAAACGAG
>JANXLP010000325.1 GCA_025355125.1 Opitutaceae bacterium
TCTGGGTCGGCTCCGAAGCCGAGATCAAGGGCCTGCATCCCGATTTCTGGAAGCTCTACGACGCCAAGCTACCCTTTGAACCCCGTTTTGAAGAACTCTTCAGCTGGCTCGCCCTGCCCGCCGCGCAACGCCCGGCAGTCATCGCCTTCTATCTCGAAGAAACCAATTCCGTCGGCCACAAGCACGGTCCCGATTCCCCCCAACTCGCCGCCGCCGTGAAACAGGCTGACGACCGCCTCGGTGCGATCATCGCACGCGCGAAAGCCGAAAACATCGCGCTCAACTTTGTCATCGTCTCCGACCACGGCATGACGCCGATCAGCAAGGAACGCATCGTCATCCTCGACCCCTACATCGACCCAAAATTCGTGCAGGTTGATTTCGACGGCCCCGTCGCCGGCCTACGCCCGCTCACCGGCGACGTCGCTGCCTTGATGAAGGCGCTCGCGCCGCTCCGGCACGCCAAGGCGTATCGCACCGAAGATTTGCCCGCTCACTTCCGCATCACCGCCAACCCGCGGAATCCCGCCGTCTGGATCGTGCCCGACGAGGGCTGGGAAATTTACACGCAGGCCAAATTCGATTCCTTCACGAAAGAGTTTAACAAGGGCGACCATGGCTACGACCCGTCGCTCCCCTCGATGCGCGGCCTCTTCGTCGCCAGCGGCCCCTCGTTCAAAGCCGGCGTAGTCGTCGATCCCGTGGAAAACATCCACATCTACAATCTGCTCTGCGCCGCGCTCAAGTTGCAGCCCGCGCCCAACGACGGCGACGACCGCCTCGTCCGCGCCGCCTTGAAGTAGGGCGGACTTCAGTCCGTCCCGTCTGCACGTAGAAAGCGGACTGAAGTCCGCCCTACTTTCGATCCGCCTGCGCGCCCCGCACCGCTCATCCCAGCCGCCGCGCCGCTCATCCAAACGCATCCTCATGCGTGTAACTTTCGACGCGTATCCGCGTTTTATACGCATCCACTCAAAATCAAAACGTCATCCCTCAGCCCGTCCATGAAACCCACCACCGTCCTCGCCATCACTGCCGCCGTCGCCGTCAGCACCTTCGCCCTCGGCCTCGCCGTCAACGCCCTCGCCCTGCCCGCCTTCGCGGTCGCGGCCAGCGCCTTCTTCGTCCTCATCGTGGCGCACGACTACGCGACCAGTCGCCGCGACTACGCCAACGCCAGCACCGAGCGCCTGCCCTACGCCGCCTGATTTTTTTGGAAACGCAGCAGATTTTTCAAACACGCCGCCACTTGCCCCGCCTCCGTTAAATTCTCCACATTGCCGCCATGAATTCCTTCAACCAGCCGCCTCCACTCAACACCGCGATGCACGTGATCGACTACAAGATCCACGGCGACGACATGCAGTTCGTCGAGATCGAGCTCGATCCTGCCGAGGCCGTGGTCGCCGAGGCCGGCGGCATGATGTTCATGGATGACGGCATCGAGATGGAGACGATCTTCGGCGACGGCTCCGCGCAAAACCGCGGCTTCATGGGCGCGCTCCTCGGCGCCGGTAAACGTCTGCTCACGGGCGAATCGCTCTTCATGACGGTGTTCCAAAACCAAGGCTCCGGCAAACGCCGCGTCGCCTTCGGTGCGCCCTATCCCGGCAAAATCCTGCCCATCCCGCTCGCCGAGCTCGGCGGCGAACTCATCGCGCAGAAAGACTCGTTCCTCTGCGCCGCCAAGGGCGTAACCATCAGCATCGCCTTCCAGCGCAAACTCGGCGCCGGTCTCTTCGGCGGCGAAGGCTTCATCATGCAACGCCTCCAGGGCGACGGCTGGTGCTTCATCCACGCCGGCGGCACGCTCTACGAGCGCACCCTCGCTCCGGGCGAAATCCTGCGCGTGGACACCGGCTGTATCGTCGCCTTCCAGCCCTCCGTGGACTACGATATTCAAATGGTGCGCGGCATCAAAACCGCGTTCTTCGGCGGCGAGGGCCTCTTCTTCGCGACTCTGCGCGGCCCCGGCAAAGTCTGGCTCCAGTCCCTCCCTTTCTCCCGTCTCGCCGGCCGCATTGTCGGTGCCGCCCGCGGCGGTCGCGAAGAAGGCTCCGCACTCGGCGGACTAGGTCGTATGCTCGACGGCGACAACCGCTGAGCCCGTAGGAGCAAATTTATTTGCGACCCGCGCAACCGCCCACGCCGCCACAAAAAATCTCCACCCGTTTTGCGCCGCCCGCTCCCGCCCAATCGCAAATAAATTTGCTCCTACGCGCCCTCCCGACCTCCAGCCCGTATGCGCGCTTATGACATAAAACTCGAAAAAAATCCTTTACGCCGCCTGATCGTTCAGCACGTTCGGCTTCGCATCAGGAAAGAAGCCGCCCTCAAAAAGCGGCTTCAGCCAACCGGGCCGGGAGCGGCCACGGTGGATCGAGCGAAAGCTCGGATGTGCGTCACCCGCAAGGGCGACGAACCAATAACGCTCCCGAAGGCGAAACCGATCTGATGCTCAGATCGGTTTTTTGTTTTCACCCTGCTGCGCGATTAACCTCCAGAAAAATCCCGCAACATGACCTCACTCACTCAGCTCCCTGGCATCCGCGTCCGCTCGGAAAACCCGAACCATCACCTGTGGAATAACCACGGCACCTGGTTCCTGCACTACACCGTCCATCCCACCCCTTTCACCAAGGAGCGCATCCGCCGCTCCCTCGGCACGAAGGACCTCGAAGCCGCCCGCGACCGCCGCGACCGTTTCTTTGAGCAACTCGCCACCGAGGCGGGTCGAATCATCAACGCCCCGCGCAAACAGGTCGCCGCATGAATCCGCGCGTCCGGGTCATCCGCTTCGCGCGGGTGACCGAACCCGCCGGCTTGGCCGCAGGCGAACTCATCGCTCACGTATTATTGGACGAAGCGCCCACCGCAGCGGGACGGATCATCCGTTCGTCCACGGGCTGGCACCATCGGCTCGCCGACAACTCGCCCTCCGGTCTCGTCAGCACTCTCTCGCGTCAAGACCTCGAGCGCCAGATCGTGCTCTACCACCTCGGCTCTCTGCCCACGGCCAACGCGCCGACCGAATCCGCTCCGGAAATCAAGACCTGGTTCGCCCAAGCGATCTAAGGTTGGCCGCGCGCTCCGCCGCGCGGCCAAGGCCCGCTTTGGCCGCGATCCTAAAAAGTGGCCAAAGGTCTTCTCGAACCGGCCGCGCGCGGAGCGCCCGGCCCACCTCGGAGCGAACGAGCCGAAGCGCGCTTACGGAATCTTCAAGCGCTGGCCGGGCCGAAGGGCGTTCTCGCCCTTCAGGACGTCGCGGTTGGCATCATAAATATCCTGCCAACGGTTCGCGCTGCCGTAGTAGCGACCGCTGATGCGCGTCAGTGAATCGCCCTCCTGCACCGTGTGGAAACGTTCGACGGGAGCCGGCGGCGTGGGCTGCGCGAAGGGGCGGGCCGAGGTCGGCGCCGCCGATCCGATCAAAGGCGTGGTGCCCACGGTGCCGTTGATCAGCCGCGCGGCCGATGCGATTTGATCGAGCGTGCCCTGCGCTTGACGGAGGCGGGCGGCGATCGCCGCGTTTTCTTGCTGGAGTTGGCTGATGCGCGACGTGCGTTCGCGATCGTTGGCGGAGGCGCTTTCACGCAAACGGGCGTTGTCGTTGCGCAGGGCGTTCAGATCACGCTGCGCGGCGGAGAGTTGATCCGACGCGGTGGCCAACTGACTCGCGCGTTGCTCGGCATCTCGGCGCGCGGTATCCGCAGTCTGACCGGTCTGCGCGAGGC
>JANXLP010000345.1 GCA_025355125.1 Opitutaceae bacterium
CTCGGAGTCACCGAGCTTGATGCCGCCCTGATCGATGATGGCTTTGATCGAGCGCAGGAGATGTTGATTCGTGCCCATGCGTCCCGTGACGCCGTTCATGATGATACCGACTTTATGCGTGGTCATGTAATTTGAGGGGGGTTGTGGTTGGGTGATAAACTGCCGCCATCTTAGGCGCGAAGTCACTCCTTGCGTTAGAACAATCCCGACTTTTGCTAGCACGAAACCGACGTTCCTATGCTGGCTTGGAGTCCCCTGCTAATTCAAAAAATCGAGATTCACGCGCTGGGTTTCCAGCTGCGCAAACTCCAGCTCAACCGCCATCGCGCCGCCGAAGTCGCGCCGCACACACACGCCTATGCTCAACTCATTCTTTATCTATCAGGCGAAGGCTGGCAGCTGATCGCCAATCGCAAGCGCCCCGCCCGCCCGGGCGACGTGTTCACGATTCCCGCCGGCACCCCGCATGGCTTCGCCCAACGCGGCCGCAGCCGCCCGGTGTGTCTCGTTGTGGACTACGCGTTGGAAACCATCACCCGCGTCCGTCTCGGCCATCGCAGCCTGCCGCAATCCACCCTCAACGAATTGCACGCTCTCCTCGCCCGCGTGCCGGCAAAAGGTCGCCCGCGCCTCACTGACTACGCGTCGATTCTATCCGTCGTGGCGCTATTGCTAGAGCCACCTGCCGAAGCCAGCCCAGCGCGGCCCGCACATCCGATCACCGATAAAGTGCGCGGGCTGATGCGCCACCACGGTCCGCTCGCCAAAGTCGCACGCGAGGCCGGGTATCATCCCGACCACCTCAACCGGAAACTCAAACGCGAGGCCGGCGTGGGCCTGCGCGAGTTGCGCGATCACTTACGACTGGAGCATGCGCAAAACGCGCTCCGTAAAGAACCGTCCATCGCCGACGCCGCCGCAGAGGCAGGCTTCGACGACCCCAACTATTTTGCCCGCTGGTTTCGCGGAAAAACGGGGAAAACGCCCAGCGCCTGGCGCGGCTAGCGCGGCTTATTCAGGCTTCTTCGTGCACTGCGGCTGCGCGCCCTCGGGGAGCGGCGGAATCGCACTAACGCCCGCGGGTGGCAACGTGCCATTGAGCTCCTGTCGCCAGTGCGCGACATCGCCGCCCGGACAGTAAACATAGATCATATGCATCGGCTCGTCACCCGTGTTGGTGAGCTGATGAAAAAGCGTCGGCGGCATGAAAACCGCCTGCCCCGCCTTGATCGGGCTGCGTTCGGTGCCGACACAAATCTCCCCTTCGCCCTGCACGATAAAGTAAACTTCTTCCTGCTCCTGATTGTGCCACGGCACCTGACCACCGCGCGGCTCAAGGATGGAATAGCCCATCGAA
The DNA here is from genome assembly GCA_025355125.1 of Opitutaceae bacterium. Taxonomy (GTDB): domain Bacteria; phylum Verrucomicrobiota; class Verrucomicrobiia; order Opitutales; family Opitutaceae; genus Tous-C4FEB. The sequence goes on from JANXLP010000345.1 coordinate 1,358, forward strand.
AAACCTTTCGCGGCAATCGGCTGGCCGAGTTGGCCGACGAGGCCGCAACCCCAACGACGGGCGGGAAAAGTGCCTCCGGGCAGCTTGGCAAGATCAGCGATAATCATGGGCACCGTGTTGAGCGCCGCCCCAACCAGAGGCGAACTTTTTTTGCCTGATTATCCGGCCAGACCACTTCGCTCCAGCAAAGCGAGTGGGTCCGGGTCACGGCCCATAAAGTCGCGGAATAGTTCAAGAGGATCTGCAGAATTTCCGCGGCTCAGAATTTTTTCCACGAACTCACGTCCCACCGTCGCATTGAAGATGCCCTCGCGGCGAAACCGCGAAAACGCATCAGCATCCAGCACCTCCGCCCACTTGTAAGAATAGTAACCCGCCGCATAACCCACGGGATCGGAGAACAGGTGATTAAAACGCTTCACGATCGTCGGGGCCGGCGGCTCGGTCGGCACGAGACAATCGGCGATCAGCGCCCGCGCCGTTGGCTCGATGTCAGCTACGCCGCCCCACTCCTTCGCGCGGATGTGCAGGAGCAAATCCATCTTCGCAAAGGCGACCTGTCGCATTGTCACGCACGCAGCGCGGAATTTCTTAGCCGCCGTCATCTTCTGAAAAATCTCCTCCGGAATCGTGGCCCCGGTTTCAAAATGCCGAGCGAACAAGTCGAGACTCTCTCTTTCCCAGCACCAGTTCTCCATGATCTGCGACGGGAGTTCGACGAAGTCCCACGCGACGTTCACGCCATTGAGCGACTTGATTTCAACCTCCCCGAGCAAGTGATGCAGCAAGTGACCAAACTCGTGAAACACCGTTTCGACTTCACGATGCGTGAGCAAAGCCGGACGATCCGCCGCAGGTGGCGTCAAGTTCCCGCAGATGTAGCCCAGATGCGGCGCGCGACCGCCCGACGCAGTCGGCCCACCCGTTACTAAATACCCCATCCAAGCACCGCCCCGCTTCGATTCGCGCGGATGCCAATCGGCGTAGAAAGAGCCGATGTGCCGGCCGCGTCCGTCGTGAATTTCGTAGAATTTAACTTCGGGATGCCACGTCTCGACTTCGCCAGCTGCGCGTTCCTTCACTTGCAGACCAAAAATTCGACTCACCAGATCGAACAAACCAGCGATCACGCTCTGCACCGGAAAATATGGGCGCAGAATTTCTTCATCGAAGGCATAACGCTCACGGCGCAACCGCTCCGACCAAAACGCGAGTTCCCACGGTGCGAGCGGATTCGCCGCACTCGCGCCAGTCTGGCGGGCCTTGAACTCTTCCAACTCACGGCATTCACGGGTGAAAGCCGGAGCGGCGCGTTGTTGAAAATCTTCGAGGAATCCCAAGGCACGCTCGCCCGATTTTGCCATCCGGCGCTCCAGGACAAGATCGGCAAAATGCGCCTTCCCCAGCAGAGCCGCCTTCTCGGCGCGTAGGGCCAAAATTCGGGTAATCAAAGCCGTGTTATCCTGCGGCGACGTCGCACCCACGGCCGATGCGGCCGTCCACATCTCACGTCGTAACGCATCATCTTCGACGTAAGTCATGAAGGGCTCCTGCGAGGGCATGTGCAGCGTAAAGCGCCAGATGGGCTTTTCCGCAGTGCCCAGATTTTTCGCCGCGGCATTGCGCAACGCGGCGGCGACAGCGTGCTGCGGCAGCCCCTTCAGGCGCTCCTCATGATCGACCACAAGCTGCCACGCGTTGGTCGCATCGAGGACGTTTTCCGAATATTTCTGCGTGAGTTGTGCCAGCTCGGCTTGCAGCGCTTCAAGGCGACCGCGTTGCTCGTGCGGCAGATCGGCACCAGCCTGTCGAAAATCGGCGAGCGTCTCTTCGACGAAGCGACGATGAACTCCGGTCAAAGCCCGCGCCGCCGGGGTCTCGGCCAACGCGCGCAGTCGTGCCCACAATTCCGGATTGAGCGGGATGGCCGCATAGAACGCCGATACCTTAGGCAGCATCGCATTATAGGCTTCGCGGAGCGGTGCTGAGTCCGCGACGGCTTGCAAGTGTCCGACCTTAGCCCACGCGATGTTTAATTCTTCCGTCGCATCCTCGAGCGCGAGAAACGTATTTTCATAAGTGAGCGTTGCACGGTCACGCCCAGTGATCGCTTCGATCGCGGCCTGCGCCCGAACCAGGGCCACGGTGATATCGGGCTCGATCTCAGTCGGAACTAGACGCGACCAAGCAGGGAGAAAAGCGGTGTCTAAAAAGGGATGCGTGCGCATGCTCACGCAAGCACTCACCACCCGAACCATTGTCAAACCGCAATCACTACCAGCCGTAGGTCAGCCCCACCGAAACCTGCCGCGGCGCCGCCGGCACTGCGGGCACATCTTGGTAGTTACTGCTCCAGAGATTGTCAGCACGCAGCGCAATACTCACACCGCGTAGTTGGTGGGGTTTGAAGATAATGCCCAACGCGCTGTTGAGCGTCTCATCGCCACCGATCATCCGCAGGGGATTATCCGCCTGCAGCCGCGCAGTGTTATCGAGTCGCAACTCCCATTCCCGGTCGAACCGGTAGATTACCGCGGCCGTGAGCCGATGCCGCGCGTAATTAAGAGCATAGAAACTCGCATCCACCACGGCGCCCCGGTAGTTCGCGTCTTTCGTGAGCACCGTGTAGCCCAGCACGACATCGGCGTGTGACCAACTCCTTCGCGCCACCAATTCGAAGCCGGTCGTGTCCACATCCACGGTGTTCGCCGCCCGCGCCGTCACTCCGCGGCGGTAGGTCCAATCCACCAAGTCATCGTCCTTCCGAAAAAACATCGCCGCTTGGCCCGACCAGCCACCCAAAGCACCCGCAAAGCCCAGTTCGAAATTGCGCGCCTTCTGTCGAGCCAGCGCGGAATTACCGCGGAACAGGCCCGCACTCGGGTTCGAATTGAGCGCGGTGTAGCTCGGTAATTGGGACGAGCCCGAATAGCTAAAAAACACTCGGGTGAGCCCCTGCTTCGACCACGTGCGCGCCAGTTCAGCCACGGGCGACCAAGCCGTTTGCACGCGATTCGAGCGATCAACCGTGCCTCCCAGTTTGGCGTTAATACGACCACCGTTGCCCATGTCCCAAGATTTTTCCGCAGCCGCGGCCAGCTTCGCCATGTTGCGGGTGTGATAGCGGCCAAAGGTGAGCGAGGTGGATTCCAGTTCATCCGCCAAAAATTCCCCGCGAAATTGCACCGCAAAATCACCCAAGCTCTTGTGGCCCGCAAGCGCCGCTCCGCTTAGCCAGGTCGTGTGTTGAAACGGGTGAATCGGGCCGAGAGGCGCAAATCGGTTATAGGCATAGTCATCTTTGTTTCGTCGATAGAAAGCCGACGCTTCGATAAAATCGGAGGCTGAAAAGTGCACCCGGTGATTCAACGCCACGAGCAGCGTCTGCAGGTTTTCTGACTCCGGAGAATTGAACGGCGTATAAAGATTCAGCCAGCCAAACCTCTTGGCCTGATAGCCGGTGAAGAGGTCCGTCTGCGAGCGCGCCGCTACCAATTGAAAGCGAACGTTCACCCGATCAAAGTCATGATCGCTGAAAGGAATCTGCCCGTCGCTAGAAGAGTGCGCCCACGCCACATCTCCGCGGAGCCGGGCGCCGAATACGGGCGAGTTCGCCACGAACCCCTGATAGAATGACGCACTCGCGAATTGGCCCTGTCCAGCGGCCATGGCCAGATTTCCGCGCGATTCAATCGGTCGCCATCCATAAACCACGGCACCAGAGGTCGCATTATTAGTTTCCAATGCCAGTTCAGAACCCGTGATGATCTGCGGCGAAGTCAGCATCTCCGGCGCCACCGGGATTTCCGCCAGATAGTGGCCGGTCTGCGGATCACTTAGCGAAAGGCCGCCCAGCTTGATTCCAACGCTCTCGAAAACGCCGCCGCGAATCGTGATATCGGACTGCGCCTCGCCTAGATTACGCGTTTGCAGATCGACCTGCGGTTCATACCTCAATGCAGAAACCGGCATCGCAAACGTTCCCGCTGGCACCTGATTGGCGATGCGCTCGGAATAGACGCGCATCTCTGCCAGCGATTCAGGGAGCGTCTGCCCGCAGGCCGTCGCCAGAATCATGGTAACAAAGAAGGGAAATCGGAAGCGCAGCAGGTATTTCACGAATTTAGGGCTCTTTAAGTTAATCGATATTTTAGATCTTGTTTACTAAATCAATCATCAAAAATAAACCCCCGCCTGTTGCGGGGGCATCCATCCCGGCTGACTGGCCTTTACTCGCCGTCGTTGCCGATCGCCTCAACCGGGCAGCCTTCTAAGGCTTCCATGCAGAGTGCGACATCGTCTTCGGTGGTAGGCTGCTTGTGGACGAAGGAATAACCACCCTCGTCGTGGCGGGTGAAAAAGCCCGGCGCGGTTTCGCGACAAAGATCACAGTCGATGCACTGCTGATCGACGTAAAACTTACCACTGGTGTTTTGCGCCCACTTATCTGCTTTGTTAGCCATAATTCCCGCCAGCAAAGTCTGGACATAGTCCGTGTCAAGCGGTCGTCACCGCTGCGCCGCTGAACACCACGGTAATCCGGTTTGAGCTCAAGATAGAGCGCGGGGTGAACGCAGGAAGCGCAGGGCGGCGGCGGGGAGGGAGGCGTAGTGCTGGGTGCGGGCGGAGAGGTTGAGGGAGCCGTCGCGCAGGAGCGCGCCGAGCAGGGC
>JANXLP010000348.1 GCA_025355125.1 Opitutaceae bacterium
GCTGCTCGAGCGCCCAGATCAAAAGGGTGCCTTGGATCAAGCAGATCAGCACGGTGGCATAACGCATATATTGCGTGAGCTTCTGGCGGCCGACATCGCCTTCCTGCTGGAGGCGGCTGAGGGCGGGCACCACGGCGGTCATCAACTGGAAGATGATCGAGGCACTGATGTAGGGCATGATGCCCAGCGCGAAGACCGCACCTTTCACGAGCGCACCGCCCGTGAACATATTGTAGAGGCCGACGAGCGCCCCACCCGTGCCACCCGCCTGCTCGGCGAAGAATTTTTGCAGCGGCATCGGGTCGATGCCGGGCAGCGGAATGTGCGCACCGACGCGCGCAACGAACAGCAGCGAGAGCGTGTAGAAAATGCGCGAGCGGAGCTCGGGAATCTTCAGCGAGTTCGTGAAAGCAGAAAACATTGCGAAGTGGCGAAGGACTGTGGACGGAGCGGGGACACAAGAAGAGCGCGCCCTAAGGCGCGCTCGTTACTTGGTTCAGGCGACGATGGCTTGGCCACCGGCCTTTTCGATCTTGGCTTTGGCGGATTCGGAGAATTTCGACGCCGTCACTTTGAGGGCGCGGGTGATTTCACCGTCGCCGAGAACCTTCAGGTATTTCTCGTCGTGACGCACGAGGCCGGCATTGGCCAGCACCGTGACGTTCACTTCGCTCACCGAAGCATCAAGGCGGGCGAGATCACCCACGTTGACAATGATCGGCTCCACGCGGAAGGCCGCCTGATTGAAGCCGCGATGCGGGAGCTTACGATAGAGGGGCATCTGGCCGCCTTCGAAGCCGGGACGGATGCTGCTACCAGAGCGGGCAGACTGGCCTTTACCACCGCGACCGGAGGTCTTGCCATGGCCGCCGCCTTCGCCGCAGCCGACGCGCTTCTTACGGTGAATAGCACCTTTAACGTTCTTAAGTTCGTGAAGTTTCATATATATTCCTAGTTAGGGGCGCCCCACCCGCCTTAGGCAAAGTGGGACTCGGATTAATTAAGTGGGAATCAGACGGCCTTGCGGACGCTCGAAATGTCCTCCGACGTGCGGAGCTGCTGGAGAGCAGCGAGAGTCGCATTAACCACGGCGATGTGGTTATTCGAACCCATCGACTTGGTGAGGACGTTCTTGACGCCCGCCGCTTCGAGGACCGCGCGCACGCCGCCGCCGGCGATGAGCCCGGTGCCGGGCGAAGCTGGCTTAAGGAGAACTTTACCACCGTCATATTCGCCGAAAACGTCATGGGAGATCGTGTCGCCCTTGAGCTTCACTTTGACCATGTGCTTGTGAGCGTTCGCGGTGCCCTTCTTGATGGCGTCAGGAACCTCGTTGGCCTTGCCGTAACCGATGCCGATCTTGCCCTTGCCGTCGCCGACAACGGCGAGAGCTGCGAAGCTAAAGCGACGACCACCTTTGACGACCTTGGCGCAACGGTTGATGAAGACGACCTTCTCGATCATCGTCGTGCCGTCAGCCGACAGGGTCGGCTTGTTGCGGTCATCGCGACGGGGGCCGCGCGGGCCATTGCCATCGCGACGGGGGCCGCGCTGACCCTGCCCACCACGCTCGCCAGCGCGAGCCGGAGCGGGTGCAGCTGCAGCAGGTGCGGGAGAATCAGGAGCGGGAACGGGAGAAACAGTTTCAGAGCTCATAAGCGAGGGTTAGAATACAAGGCCACCCTCACGGGCGGTGTCGGCGAAGGCTTTGACCTTGCCATGGTAGAGTGCACCGTTGCGGTCGAAAACGACCGACGTGATACCAGCAGCCTTGGCCTTGAGGGCGAACGCGGTGGCGAGCGCCTTGGCACCGGCGAGGTTAGCGCCTAGCTTTTGCTTGCGGAGCTCGGGATCGAGCGTGCCGAGAAACACGAGCGTGGAACCGAGTTCGTCGTTGATGGCTTGGGCGTAGATGTTCTGGCCAGTGAACTTGACGCTGAGACGTGGGCGGGCGGCGGTGCCGACAACCTTTTTGCGAATGCGCCAGCGACGTTTCTGGAGGAGCTGTGCTTTGTAGATAGTGTTCATGGGTATGGTCCCTGAATGAAGGTTTGGAAGGAGGGTTAGGCGACTGTCTTGCCTTCTTTGCGGCGGACGCGCTCGCCAACGATGCGGACACCCTTGCCCTTGTAGGGCTCTGGTGGGTAGTAGCTGCGGATTTCGGCGGTGACGGCGCCGACGAGCTGCTTATCGCAACCCTCGACTTTGACCTTCGTGCCTTCAACCACGGTGATTTTGATGCCCTCAGGGATGTCCATGAGGATCGGGTGGGAGTAGCCGAGCGCGAGGTCGAGCTGCTTGCCCTTGAGGTTGGCTTTGAAACCGACGCCTTGGATCTCGAGGTCCTTGCTGTAGCCTTCGGTGACACCTTTCACCATACCGGCGACGATCGAGCGCACGGTGCCATACATGGCATTAGCGAAACGGGAATCTTCGGTGGGGGAGAAGGTGATTTTCTTGTCAGCGACGGTGATTTTGACGACAGGTGCAAAGACTTTGGAGACTTTGCCCTTTGGGCCCTCGATGAGGACCGTCGAATTGGTAATATCGACCTTAACTTTGTCGGGAATAAGAACTGGTTGTTTGCCGATGCGGCTCATGGTGAAGGGGGTTACCAAACGTTGCAGATCAGTTCACCACCGGCTTTATTGCGGCGGCAGTCGGCGTCCTTCATGAGGCCCTTCGACGTGGAAACAATGGCGATACCGAGGCCGTTGAGGACCCGGGGAACTTCGCTGTAAGCGGCGTAGATACGACGGCCAGGAGTGGAAGTGCGGTTAATAGCAGTGATGGCGGGAGCGCCATCCACATACTTCATTTTCACGATAAGGGTCTTGTGGCCCTTCTCATCCGCGCCATCACGGAAATCGGAAACATAGCCCTCGGCTTTGAGGATCGCTGCGATAGCAGCCTTGAGGGTGGAGTGCGGCGAAACGCACTCGTCGAGACGCGCTTGGCTGGCGTTGCGCAAGCGGGTTGTGAAATCACTGATCGGGTCGGTCATGTTTGGATGTTGGTTGAGGGTCGGCGGGTCATATCCGACGCGCCGAAGGGCGCGTAAACTCCCGCTGACGATTAAAATTTACCAAGACGACTTCGTGACGCCCGGGATCTTTCCGGCGAGCGCGAGCTCACGGAATTGGATACGGGAGACGCCGAACTTACGGATGTAAGCGCGTGGACGACCGCTCATAGAGCAGCGGTTCTTCACGCGGACGGGCGAAGAGTTGCGTGGAAGCTTTTGGAGCTTCTTAGAAGCGGCGAAGAATTCCTCGTCAGTGGTGGCGGGATTCGTGAGGGCGGCCTTAAGCTCGGCGCGTTGAACGGCGTGCTTGGCAACGAGGACGATGCGCTTTTTGTTGCGCTCGATGGCGGATGTCTTGGGCATGGCGGTAAGTGATTAGGCGGCGACGGTCGCAGGCTTGGCACCCTCAACGCGGCGGAAAGGCATGCCAAGGAGTTTGAGCAACTCGCGGCCTTCTTCGTCGGTGGTGGCGGTGGTGACGATCGTGATGTCGAGACCCATGGTCTTCTTCACGTTCTCAATGGTGATCTCGGGGAAAATGGAGAAATCAGTGACGCCGAGATTGTAGTTACCTTGGCCATCGAGCTTTGGCGGAACGCCGCGGAAGTCACGAATGGTGGGCAGCGCAACCGCGAGGAGACGATAAAGGAACTCCCACATCGCATTGCCGCGAAGGGTGACGCGGCAACCAACGACTTGGTTCTCGCGGAGTTTGAAGTTCGAGATCGCCTTGCGGGATTTCGTCAACACGGGCTTCTGACCGGCAATGGAACCGAGGTCGCGCTGGATGTCCGCGATCTGGTTCTTATCGGCCTCGGCATCGATACCGGTGTTGAGGCTGACTTTAAGAATCTTTGGCACCTGGTGCTTATTCTTATAGCCGCGGCTCTTCATGAGCTCGGTGAAAACGTGCTCGGTGTAGACTTTTTTGAGAGTGGGAACGTAGCTCATGGGAGAAGTCACCGGATTACCGACCCGGTGGCGTAGAAGTGAGTATTAAGTGGAAAAACGATCAGTGAGTCAGAGGCGTCGGCCGTTTGGCAAGCGCACAATGGATCAAGCGGCGGCAGGAGCGGCTTTCTTCCGCTTGCTGGCGTCGAACACGGACTTGAGCATTAAGTTCGAGATGTGGACGGTGCCTTCGCGCTCGACGATCGCACCCTGGGGATGCTCCGAGGATTTCTTCATGTGGCGCTTCATCATGGCGACACCCTCGACGCGGGCGCGCTGGCTGGTGGCGACGACCTCGAGGATCTTGCCCTCTTTGCCTTTGTGAGAACCGGCGATGACAACGACCTGATCGTTGCGTTTGACGTGAAATTTCTGGGCCATGGTCAGAGAACCTCCGGAGCGAGGGAAATGATCTTCATGAAGTTTTTCGCGCGCAGTTCGCGAGCGACGGGGCCGAAGATGCGGGTGCCCTTGGGATTGTTGCTGGCGTCAATGATGACGACGGCGTTGCTGTCAAAACGGAGGTAGCTGCCATCCGCGCGGCGGACGGGAGCCCGAGTGCGAACGACGACGGCTTTAACGACCTCACCCTTTTTGACGGTAGCTTCGGTCGCACTGGACTTGATGTGAACAGTGATGACGTCACCCACACCGGCGGTGCTGGTGATCTGGCCTTTTTTGCTAATCATCGCCGCTTTGCGGGCGCCGGTGTTATCGGCGACTTCGAGAATGGAACGCAGTTGGATCATTGGGATCTCCTGTGGTTAGAACGGTTGATTAAAATCAAGCCTTGGACGCAGCCGGATTGGCCGCGACGGTCTTGGTGGGAACTTGAGCGGCGACGTCGTTCTCGCTGATCGCAACGGCGTCAGTGGTAACAGCGCGCTCGATGACACTAACGATGCGCCAGCGCTTGAGACGGCTGAGAGGGCGCGTCTCCATGATCTCGACCTTGTCGCCGACCTTGGTCTCGTTCTTCTCGTCATGCACGTGCACGACGGTCTTACGATTGATGACCTTGTGGTAAAGCGGGTGCGGGGTCTTGTAAGGGATCGTGACCTTGATGGACTTGTCGCCAGAGCGGCTGGTGACGAAACCGATGAGGGTCTTGCGCGTGTTGCGCGAACCGGGAGTGACGGAGGACATGGCGTGGGTGCGATTGTTGCCTGGGGCTCGTTAAGCGGCCACCGGGGCGGATTTCTTCTTGGCGTTGAAAGCGGTCAGGAGGCGCGCAATGTCCTTGCGGTAGCTGCGCAGCAAATGCGGCTTTTCAACTTGGCCGGTCTGCTTGCGCAGGCGGAGTTGGAGGAGCTGCTGGCGGGTCTCGCTGAGCTTCGTGGTGATCTCGGCGGGCGAGAGGGCGCTAATTTCTTTGGCTGTCATGGCGGCGACTATTGATTGAATGTTATGCCTTAAACGCCGGTGCCATCGCGAGCGATGAAACGGCAGTGGAAGGGCAGTTTGGCATCGGCGAGGCGGAAAGCCTCCTTGGCCACGGTGACGGAAACACCAGCGAGTTCGAAGAGGACGGCGCCGGGTTTGATAACGGCGACGTAATATTCGACCGGGCCTTTACCCTGACCCATACGCACTTCCTGCGGCTTCTTGGTGACGGGTTTGTGTGGGAATACACGGATCCAGAGTTTGCCTTTGCGCTTCAAGTGGCGCGAAATGGTAACGCGGGCGGCTTCGATTTGTTGACCGGTCATGGGGCCGCGGGTGAGCGACTGGAGACCGAATTCACCGAATGCGAGAGTGTTGCCGCGCTTGGCATTGCCAGCGCGAGAACCTTTCATCACTTTGCGGTATTTTGTGCGTGCGGGAGCTAGAGCCATGGGAGTTTTCTCCTAAATTGTTTCGAGGATGAGGAGTCGCTTAGGTAGCGGGCTCTTCTTTTTTGCAGATCCAGCATTTGACGCCGATCTTGCCGTAGAGGGTGAGGGCTTCGGAGAAACCGTAGTCGATGTTCTCGCGGAGGGTGTGCAATGGCACGCGGCCTTTGCGCTGCCACTCGCGGCGGGCGATGTCCGTGCCACCGAGGCGGCCGGAGCATTGAATACGAATACCTTCGGCGCCGAGGGCCATGGCCATTTCGACGGCCTTCTTCATGGCGCGGCGGAAAGCGATACGGCGCTCGAGCTGGAGCGCGACGTTCTCAGCAACGAGCTGAGCTTCAATCTCGGGCTTCTTAACCTCTTGGATGTCGAGGAGGATTTCCTTGCCGGTGAGCTTCGCGAGCTCGGCCTTGATGTTCTCGACCTCGGCACCCTTGCGGCCGATGACGATGCCAGGACGGGCGGTGTAGATCTTGACGCGGACGCGGTTGGATGCGCGCTCGATGAAGATGCGAGGCACAGAGGCCTGCTTGAGCTTGGCCATGAGCGAGTCACGGATGAGCTGATCTTCGAGGAGAAGCTTCGGGAATTCCTTCTTGGTGGCAAACCAGCGGGACTGCCAGTTGCGGCGAACGGCGAGACGGAAGCCGATAGGATTTGTCTTTTGGCCCATGGTAGTAAGTTAGTTGGAAATGCCGTCGGAGAGGACGATGCGGATGTGCGACATCTTCTTGCGGCGTGGCATCGCAGTGCCACGGGCGCCGGCCTTGAAACGCTTGAGAACGGGACCGTTCTCAATGATAGCGCTCTTAACGGTGAGGGAATCAGCCGAGAGATTGTTATTATTCTCGGCGTTCGCGATCGCGCTCTTAAGGGTCTTGACGATCAGAGCCGCAGACTTGCGCGGGATGAGCGTAAGATACTCGACGGCTTCAACAGCCTTGCGGCCTTGAATGGTGCGGGCTACTTCGCGCACCTTTTTAGGTGACATGCGCGCGTAGCGCGTGAGGGCTTGGACTTCCATGGTGGTGAGGAGGATTCCGATTTTTGAGAATCGGCGATAGTAGCGGAGCGAGGTGCCCTGCCCTACCCTTTTGGTTAGTTTAGTGAATTAAGATTTGAGAACTTTAACAGCGACCTGATCGCCGCTGAGGATCGCCTGATTGGGCGTGAGACTAAGGATGAGCGCAGCGGCTGCGGTCGGGCGGAGCTCGACTAACAGGACATCTCCGACGGACAGAGCGCCACGGGAGACGTGACAAACCATCCCGGCACGCAGACCCACATCGTAGCCCGCGTCCAAAAGGACGAGGTCTGTGGTGCGCGCCGGTTGCGTTACGACTACCGCAGCCCGACCAAAACCCTGCGCAGCCGTAGCCCGTGTCGCAGAAGACACGAGCGCGGCTAGCGCGAGGAGGACAGAGCTGAGAAGACGAAGACGCATCGACGGAAACAGGCTTAGATTTCCTTGCGGGTCATACCGCCGTGGCCCTTGAAAATACGCGTGAGCGCAAATTCGCCGAGCTTGTGGCCGACCATATTTTCGGTGACGTAAACGGCGGTGAAAACCTTGCCATTGTGAACGCTGAACGTATGGCCGATGAAGTCGGGCGTAATCGTAGAGCGGCGGGACCAAGTCTGGATGGGTTTCTTGGCGCCAGTTTTAACGGCCTTCTCGATTTTCTCGAGAAGGTGGTAATCGACGAAGAAGCCTTTTTTGATGGAACGTGCCATGGTGCGAAAGAGGTAGGGTTACTTACTTCCGACCACGTGGCTTGCGGCCGTTGTGGTGGACAATGATCATGCTGTTCGACTGCTTGGAGCGGCGGCGCGTTGGGAAACCCTTCGCGAGCTGGCCCCATGGGGAGACGAGCTGCTGGCTACCGCCACCACCCTTGGACTTACCCTGACCACCACCGTTAGGATGGTCGACAGGGTTCATCGCCATACCGCGGACGTGCGGACGACGACCGAGCCAACGGCTGCGACCAGCCTTGCCGAGAGATTGCTTGTTGTGATCTCCGTTGCCGACTTCGCCAATGGTAGCGCGGCACTTGGCGTTGACGACGCGAAGTTCGCCGGAAGGCATCTTCAGCTGAGCGACGCCGTCTTCAACGGCCACGAGCTCGAGAGCGGTGCCTGCAGAACGGGCGATCTTTGCGCCACGAGTGGGCACGAGCTCGACGCAGTGAAGGAGCGTAGAGGGTGGGATCAGCTCAAGGGGGAAGTTATTACCAACGTTAAAATCGTTGGTCGTAGCTTTGTTCGAAGCGAAGATCGTATCGCCAACCTTGAGACCGTTAGGAGCCAGGATGTAGCGCTTCTCGCCGTTCGAGTAGGCCACAAGGGCGATGTTCGATGTGCGATTAGGATCATACTCGAGGGCCTGCACACGGGCGGGCATGTCTAGAATGTCGCGTTTGAAGTCGATAATGCGGTAGAGCTGCTTGTGACCGCCGCCGCGATGACGGGATGTTACGCGACCGTAAACGTTACGGCCGCCGGTCTTATGACAGGGCTCGGTGAGGGCACGCTGTGGGCGCTCTTTAGAGAGACCCTCGCGCTTGTTGAGCGATGTGAAGCGGCCGGAGGGCGTGAGCGGGCGGAATGAGTGAATAGCCATGGTGGTGGTTCCGTTTGAGGAGATCGTGGATTAGACGAGCTCGATCTTGTCGCCAGCCTTGAGAGTCACGATCGCCTTCTTGAAGTCGGAAGTAACGCTGGGCTGTCCTTGGCGGCTTTTTTTGTTTTTGCCGCGGTAATTCTGAACGTTTACGCGACGGACGGTGACCTTAAAGGTCTCTTCGACGGCGAGCGCGATGGCGTGCTTGTTAGCGTTCGGGTAAACCTCGAACGTGTATTGGCCGAGCTCAGCGGATTGCTTGTTAGCTTTTTCCGTGAGCATAACCGTTTTAAGGACGTTGTGAGCGTTCATCAGTTTTTACCTCCATTGATGCGAGCGATGATGGTCTCAAGCGCCTTTGTGCTCACGATGATCTTCTTGTATTTCGCGAGATCGACCGGATTGAGCTTTGCGGCCTCCTGGAGATAAACGCGCTCGATGTTACGGGCCGCACGAGCGGTGCCGGTCGCGAACGGAGCATCGACGAGGAGAACCTTGCCGGCGGGCGCGATGCGACCGAGGACGAGATTAACCGCCTTGGTTTTGGTGGTATCAGCAACGAATTGCTCGATGACCGCGATTTCGCCGGCCGAAGCACGGTCAAAAAGGGCGCGACTGAAAGCGAGGGCTTTCACCTTGGCATTAATCTTCTTGGAATAATCGCGTGGCTTGGGGCCAAACACGACGCCACCACCGACCCACAAGGGCGAGCGGATGGAACCGGCGCGGGCGCGACCGGTGCCCTTCTGGCGCCATGGTTTTTTGCCACCGCCGCGGACTTCGCCACGAGTTTTCGTGGAGTGGGTGCCTTGGCGGTTGTTGGCGTTGATCGCGACGATGACTTCCTTCAGGGCTTGGATACCCTTGTCGCCTTCGAAGGTGGGCAGACCGGCGAACTCTTGTTCGCGGCTAGTCGTGCCATCTGGACTGAAAACAGTAAGTTTCATGACGGTGGCTCCGGGTTACTTGGCGGCTTTGGATTGGCCCTTGATGGCGGAGCGAACAATAATGTCGTCACCATTGGCGCCGGGGATGGCACCCTTAACAAGGATGAGATTTTGCTCGGCGATGATCTTCACCACGCGAAGATTTTGCACAGTGCGAGCCTCGCTGCCCATGTGACCGGGCATGGCTTGATTCTTCCAGACCCGGCCAGGGGTCTGGCGCATACCGACCGAACCAATGCGGCGATGGAACATGGAGCCGTGTGTGGCGGGACCGCCAGCAACACGAAAACGTTTAACAACACCTTGGAAGCCCTTGCCCTTGGTGACGCCACTGACATCAACGAGCTGACCTTCAGTGAAGGTCGCCACGGTGACGACATCGCCTACCTTGAGGGTAGGAGCATCGGAAGAACGGACTTCGCTGAGAACGCGCGGGGCGATATCAAGACCGGCGCTCTTGGCGTGCCCTTGTTCACCGGCGGCGGTGTTTTTGGGCTTCTTGGTCGAGAAGCCGATTTGGACAGCGTTATAACCGTCTTTTTCGACGGTCTTGACTTGGACCACTGGACAGGGTCCGGCCTCAAGGACGGTGACGGGAACTAGGACGTTTTGAGCGTCGTAGACCTGAGTCATCCCGAGTTTTTTGCCGAGGAGTGAGGAGATCATGGGCTAAGCGGTAGGTGGAAAAGTTTCCGTTTAAACGGACCTACTTAAGCGAGGAACCTAGAGGTGCCACGAGGGCACATAGGCAACTGCTGACTGTAGAGTGATTAAGTCTGGGTTTTAGACGTTGATCGTGATGTCGACGCCGGAAGGCAGATTGAGCTTCTTGAGCTCATCGACCGTCTGGGCGGTGGGCTCAATGATATCAATGAGACGCTTATGCGTGCGGGTCTCGAACTGCTCCATCGACTTCTTATCCACGTGGGGAGAGCGATTGACGGAGAGTTTCTCGATGCGCGTGGGCAAAGGAATTGGGCCGGAGACACGGGCGCCGGAGCGTTTGGCGGTCTCGACGATGTCCTGGGCAGACTGATCGATAACACGATAGTCGAAGCCTTGGAGTTTGATGCGAATGCGTTGGCCTTTCATGGCGTAAAAAGAACGGAGGTTTAGCTGCGGGCCGGGCCCTTGGCGTTGGTTTCGACAATCTTGGCGAGGAGAGAGTTAGGCACCTGTTCGAAGTGCGAAGGCGTGATGCCAGCACTAGCGCGGCCCTTGGAGAGCGAGCGAATATCAGTCACGTAACCGAAGAGCAATTCGAGGGGAACGTGCGCGGTGATAACGCAGGCACCGGCCTTGTTTTCCATACCTTGAATCTGACCGCGACGACGGTTGATGTCGCCCATGAGATCTCCCTGGTATTCTTCTGGAGTGGTGACTTCGACGCCCATGATGGGCTCGAGCAAAATCGGATTAGCCTTTTTCATCGCATCCTTAAAGGCGAAGATGCCGGCCATCTTAAACGCGAGTTCGGACGAGTCCACTTCGTGGAAGGAACCGTCGATGATGCGGATGATGACATCGACCACGGGGAAGCCAGCAACGACACCGTTGTTGGTGCCTTCACGGATACCTTCGGTGGCGGGCTTAATAAATTCTTTCGGAATCGAACCACCAACGGTTTCGTTGAGGATTTCGACGCCTTTGCCCTTCACGTTGGGCTCAAGCTTAATGACAACGTGGCCGTATTGGCCCTTACCGCCGGACTGACGGATAAATTTACCTTCGCCGTCAGCGGCTTTGGCGATCGTCTCGCGGTAAGCGATCTGGGGCTTACCAGACGTAGCTTCGACCTTAAACTCACGCTTCATGCGATCGATGATGATCTCGAGGTGAAGTTCCCCCATGCCGGCGAGAATAGTCTGGCCAGTATCGGTGTCGGTCTTCACGCGAAGCGTGGGATCTTCGGCAACGAGGCGCTGAAGAGCGACGCCCAATTTTTCCTGGTCGGCCTTGGAGTTAGGCTCGATGGACATCGAGATAACGGGCTCAGGAAAAGATGGTGGCTCGAGACGGATGTCGAAATTCTCGTCGCACAGGGTATCACCCGTAATGACTTCCTTAACACCGACAACCGCACAGATATCGCCAGCGTAGGCGACGTCGATTTCCTCGCGCTCAATGGCGCGCATCAGCACTAGACGCGAAACGCGTTCGCTGCGACGGGTGCGAGGGTTATAAAGAGACATACCGCGTGGCAACTGGCCGGTGTAAACGCGGAAGAAAACGAGACGACCGACGAAGGGATCGTTCCAAAGTTTGAATGCGAGACCAGCAAGCTTGGCCTTGTCGTTGACGACTGCCTCGACTGGATTTCCATCGCTATCCTGACCCTGCATCGGCGGAACGTCGATGGGGCTTGGGAGGTAATTGACGACGCAATCCAAAAGACGCTGCACGCCTTTTTTCTTAAAAGCAGAGCCAGGGAATACGCCCGTAAATTGAAGCGAAATGGTCGCTTTGCGGACGCAGAGCAGCAGTTCTTCGACACTGATTTCTTCGCCGTTGAGATATTTCTCAGCGAGAACGTCGTCAAAATCGGAAACAGCTTCGATGAGCTTGTCGCGATATTCCTTCGCCTGCGCTTTCATAGCGTCAGGAATAGGCATCGTAATTGGCTTCATACCGAGTGGATCCGTAGCGCTCTCTTCAAATGAATAGGCTACGTTCTGAACCAAATCGACGAGACCGGTGAAATTCTCTTCCGCACCGATTGGTAGGTAGAGAGCGTGGGCGTTAGCCTTCAGTTTCGTGCGAATGTCTTCAATGCATCGGAAGAAATTGGCACCAACGCGGTCCATCTTATTGATGAAAGCGATGCGCGGGACTTTATACTTGTTGGCCTGACGCCAAACGGTCTCAGATTGTGGCTGAACACCCGAAACGGCGTCGAAAACTGCGACCGCTCCGTCGAGAACGCGAAGCGAACGCTCGACCTCGGCCGTGAAGTCCACGTGACCAGGAGTGTCGATGATGTTAATGCGTTGTTTGATGCCCTTCCAAGGACCCCATGACGCATTCCAAGCACAGGAAATAGCAGCAGCAGTGATCGTAATACCACGCTCACGCTCTTGCTCCATCCAATCGGTCACCGTCGTGCCTTCGTGCACTTCGCCCATCTTGTGAACGGCGCCAGAGTAGAAAAGAATACGTTCAGTCGTAGTCGTTTTACCGGCATCAATATGCGCGGCAATGCCGATGTTGCGCGTCCACTCGAGAGGGAACGGACGCTCTTTGGCGTTAACCGGAGACACCTTGGCCTTGTCGGTAACGATCGTGATAACGGGAGCAGCGGACATGAGCAGAGTCTTAAGAGAAAATGGATTACCAGCGAAGGTGAGCGAACGCGCGATTGGCTTGTGCCATCTTGTGCGTGTCTTCCTTCTTCTTAACCACCGAGCCGGTATTGTTGTAGGCGTCGATGATCTCAGCCGCCAAAGCATCCTTCATGGGAAGGCCTTTGCGAGCGCTGGCAGCATCAACGATCCAGCGGAGAGCAAGGCTCTCTTGGCGCTCAAACGAAATTTCGATGGGAACTTGATAAGTCGCACCACCGACGCGGCGGCTCTTCACCTCAAGGCGAGGACGCGCATTTTCAAGGGCGCCGAGCATCAGGTCAACTGGGTCGCCCTTTTCGAGCTTCTCAGAAACTTTCTCGAAGGCACCGTAAACGATGCGCTGGGCAATGTTCTTTTTGCCGCTCTTCATGATGACATTGACGAGGTGGGCGACGAGCGGGCTGTTATAGCGCGCATCGGGCTCAACGTGACGTTTCTCTGCTCTGTGGCGACGTGACATGGTGCAATTCTCCTCGGATAATTATTTCTTGGCGACCTTCGGACGCTTCACGCCGTATTTGGAACGGCTGCGACGGCGTTTCTCAACGCCCGTGGCATCGAGAGTGCCACGCACGATGTGATAGCGCACACCAGGCAAGTCCTTAACACGGCCACCGCGGACGAGCACGATAGAATGCTCTTGGAGGTTATGGCCCTCGTCAGGAATGTAGGAAATGACTTCGTTGCCGTTCGTGAGACGAACCTTCGCGACCTTACGGATGGCGGAATTTGGCTTCTTTGGCGTGCGGGTCATGACCTGCACACAGACGCCACGACGAAACGGGTTACCGTCCAAAGCCGGGGACTTTGACTTGATTCGCACTGCGCGGCGGCCTTTGCGCACGAGTTGATTGATGGTCGGCATACGAATATTTGAGAGTGGAAATTTGGGAAAAGAGGGAGAAGCTACCATCAACGAAATGCGCGGCAAGAACTTTCTGGATTAAATTTAAGAAGCCACTCGGCCGAGCTACAAGCCCGTGTTTTAGGAGGGAGATCATGTGGTTTCCGACGGAAACCCGCCTTTGATTGTGGCGTCTTGATTAGGCGGATCTGACGAAATGGATGAGGCCACGACCCCCGAGAGCGAAGATTTCATTGATCCTAAATTCCGCAGTTGAGCGTTTCGCTTTTCACGGAAGGTGCTGAGATGAGGATCTATGGCCCAGACCAAGATGACGGAGGCGATTCACCGGCTGGGTGAAGGGGATTTTAGCTTCGCGACACCCGGAGGACGGGTGCGGCTTTGGGTGACGCCAACGATGTCCGTAAAGTTCTCATAAATAGCGCAGGAGACGCGCTTGGAAAATGGGCAGAGCGAGCGGCAAAGGGGTTTTGTAGCGCAGGCAATGACGGACCAGCCGGATGAACTGGCAGGTCAAGGCGTGGGCGTGGCGGAGCATCTCCTGGGCGGGGACCCGTTGTGACGGCGGCCGTGCAGTCACCCGTGCGGCCGCGAGGTCGAGGATCTTTTGCTCGGGACAACCGATGCCTTCAAGCCGGGCGAGCAGAACGGTGAGCAGATTGTGCAAGAGCGCCATGAAGTGGGCTTGCATCACCGCGGAGGTGTCGCCGACGCCCCAGGCTTTGCGGGCCTTCAGCTTGTTTTTGAACACGTCGTAGACCTTTTCGGTCTTCCAGCGCAAAAAATAGAGCAATGCGATCAGCCCGGGCCGGATCGCGGCCGGGCAGGTCGTCACGAACACAAAAACTTCGCCGCTGGCCGGATCGACATAGCGGATCCTTCGCAACATAAAGCTACTGTAGCCGGCCAGTTCGTCGGCCTGCACCCCGAGGTTGACCGGATCGTGGCGATCAAACCCGTTCGGACCGTAGATCGTCGGCTTCATGTTGTCCTTTTCCCGGGTGATGACCATCGCCTGCTTGCCGATCTTCTGCAGCACCCAGTATTGGCCGTCGATGTAGGCCGGATCGGCGACAACGATCGGCATCCCCGCGCGGGGTTCACCGACCAGCCAACGTTGCCAGTGCTCCTTGAACACCGGCCACTCGTGCCGGCGCTGCCCGTCGCCCTGGAATCGCGCGAGCGGCCGGAGCAGCACGGTGTGCAGGCACAGCCCGTAGGTCAGACCGGAGGCGACCGCTTCACCTTTGCCGTCGCGGGGAGCGTGACAGGCGTGCTCGATCTGGTGCCCGTCCACGGCCCAGACCGGCAGATCCTTTAGTTCGGCAAACCCGGCCAGCCAATCCCGGCCGGCCAGTTCGCGTTCAAACCGCCGGTAGCTGGTCGTGGCGACTTCCGTCACCAAAGCCAGTCGCCGCGCGGATTGAAACGCGTCGAACCAGGTGCTCCGGGCCAGCGTGGGGTCCAGACCCGCCTCGAGCCGATCTGCGAGCGCCTGCAAAAAGGCCCGGCCGGATTCATCGCCTTCCAACGCGCGGGTGATGCCCAGCCGGATAAACCGCTCGTCGGTGAGCCCGCCGGTCGGATCGCGGCGTTGGCGGATATAGTTTCGGAGCAGATCGTTCGCTAGCTCCATAAAGTAATCGTCTACCCGAGGTTCGGACGTAAGTTTCATTGTGAAAATATCCGAAAAATCTTCGGATTCATCAAATAATTAAATCAATGAATCGCATGCATTTACGTTATATTCAAACCCTTGTATTTGGCGGCGGCCTGAAACCCACGGTAATCCGGTTTGAGCTCAAGATAGAGCGCGGGGTGAACGCAGGAAGCGCAGGGCGGCGGCGGGGAGGGAGGCGTAGTGCTGGGTGCGGGCGGAGAGGTTGAGGGAGCCGTCGCGCAGGAGCGCGCCGAGCAGGGC
>JANXLP010000349.1 GCA_025355125.1 Opitutaceae bacterium
GCCCTGCTCGGCGCGCTCCTGCGCGACGGCTCCCTCAACCTCTCCGCCCGCACCCAGCACTACGCCTCCCTCCCCGCCGCCGCCCTGCGCTTCCTGCGTTCACCCCGCGCTCTATCTTGAGCTCAAACCGGAATACCGTGAGTAGGCCCCGTCCGGCTAGCACCCGTCGTTGCGAGGAGCGCAGCGACGCGGCAATCCAGCTCGCCCTTGCCGCGCACAGCGGGTCCACGCAGCTCAGTCTTTCGTCTTCGCGGTCGATTCGAAAAATCTGCGCAGCTCCGCGAGGTGATCCGTGTTGATCAGATCCACCCCGGCCTCGTTCAACACCCGCCACGCCTCCGGCGTATCCGGCGTGTTCCAAAACCGAATCATCCGCCCCTGCGCGTGCGCCTGCTTCACGCGCACCGCCAGCTTCGCCACGTCCACCTCCGCAATCGGCCTCGTCCATTTCCAGCCAAAGACTTTTTCCCAGTTATCGCTCACGAGCGGAATGAGCCCGTCCTTCGCCGGCTCGACCGCGAGATCGTCGATGCGCCCATCCATCGCGGCGAAGCGCACGGCCTGCGCCGCCATCGCGCCCCGCGCCCGGTTGCCTGAAATGATCACCGTGATCGCTCCCAACGAAACTCGGTCCCCGTGAAAAACCGTGAGCATTTCCGCGTAATTTCTCAGCACCGCATCGAGCGCGGCATACGTCGCATCGGCCTCCGACTTCACGTCCACGAGCAAGATGATCGTCGGCCCGCCGCGATAAACGCGCCCGCCGTTTTGCACGACCCGCGCGCGCAGCGGATCGAGGTAGAGCGACTCGAGTGTGCGCGCCGGATTCACCGCCTTGCGATCATGCGCGACCAGCAGCCGCCCATCGACCAGGTGCACATCCGCCTCGACGCTGCCGAAGCCTTGATCGAGCGCATCGGATAAGGGCCGCGCGTGCTCGTAGTCGTTGTGCGCGTGCGCACGCGGCAGCGGTGTGGGTTCGGCGTGCGCGCCCAGCGCGGTGACTAGCACGAGGACGAAGGCGACAGTGGAGTTACGCACGCCTGCCGTTCTCGCCGTGTCACCGCGCGGTCGCAATTTTCAAATTAACCGGCGAATCCGCACGGGAACCGGCCACGCGATAAATCGCCCCGCGGCCGTAAAGTTTTTCGGCACCGAACCCCTCGCGTCCTGTCGGTTGCCTCGTGCCGTCTTTCTGGGCTGCACCTTTCCGGCGTGATCAGGCTCCAGCCATCACCGCGCCTTCCCTTCACAGACAGCCGCGCGCGGACCAGCCGTCGACGCGACGTCCTACCGCTTATGTCCATTTCTATTCCCGAATCCACTCTCCCGCGCATCGGCATGGTTTCCACTCACGGCTACGTCGCCGCGGAACCTCCACTCGGCGCCGCCGACACCGGCGGGCAAGTCGTCTACGTCCTCGAACTCGCCAAGAAACTCGCGCAACTCGGCTTCGAAGTGGACATCTGGACGCGCCGTTTCGAAGACCAGCCCGAGATGGATATCGTCAATGAGCGCGTGCGCGTCCTGCGCGTGCCCTGCGGCGGCCGCGATTTTCTCGATAAGGAATACCTCGTGCGCCACCTCGACGAGTGGTCCGAGCACGCCCTCCGCCTCATCGCCCGCCACAGCCTCACCTACCAGTTTTTCAACAGCCACTACTGGGACGCCGGCTACGCCACCCAGCGCCTCGCCGAGGCCCTCGCCGTGCCCCACATCCACACGCCGCACTCCCTCGGCCTCTGGAAAAAATCCCTCATGGAGAAAGATTATCCCCACGAGGCGGCCACCTTCGACCGGAAATACAACTTCACCCGCCGCATCGCCGAGGAGACGCGGCTCTACGGCTGCTGCGAACAGGTCATCGCGACCACACCTGACCAGCTCGACATGATCGTCCGCGACTACGGCGCCCCCTCCGACCGCGTGACGATGATTCCGCCCGGCTACGACGACAACCGCTTCTTCCCCCTGAGCGCACCCACCCGCGACGCCGTCCGCCAGCGCCTCGGCTACACCGGCAAGGTCGTCCTCGCCATCGGCCGGCTCGCGCGCAACAAGGGCTACGATCTCCTCATCGACGCGTTCTCCATCGTCGCCACGCGCATCCCCGATGCTGTGCTTCATCTCGCCGTCGGCGGCACCTCGCCCAACCCCGACGAGCAAAAACTCCTCGACGAACTCCACGCGCAGGCCGCGACGCTCGGACTCACCGACCGCGTGAAATTCTCCGGCTTCGTGGCGGACGCCGACCTCGCCGACCACTACCGCGCCGCCGATGTGTTCGTCCTCAGCAGCCGCTACGAACCCTTCGGCATGACCGCCATCGAGGCCATGGCCTGCGGCACGCCGACCGTCATCACGATTCACGGCGGCCTGTTTCGCGCCGTCACCTTCGGCCGCCACGCGCTCTACGCCGACTCGTTCGACAAGGAAGACCTCGGCATCTCCATCGTCAAAATCCTCAAACACCCCCGCCTCGCCCAGCGCCTCGGCCGCATGGGCGCGCACAAAGCCCGCAGTCTCTTCACGTGGACCGGCATCGCGCAGCAGCTCACGAGCCTCATCGAAACCCGCGCCACCGCCCTCGCCTTCACCGACACCGAGTGGGACGAGCCGTGGAACGACGGGGACTGATGCAGAAGTGAATCGTTGAGAGATGAGGGTTGTGAGCCACGGCACCTCCGCCCCGTCCGCGCGTCCCCCTCTCAACTCTCAACCCTCAACTCTCAACTTCATGTCCGCCCCCATCCGCCTCTTCAGCACCGATCTCGACGGCACCCTCATCGGCAACCCCGAGTCCACCGCGCGTTTCAAATCCGCGTGGGAAGCCCTCGACCCCGCCACGCGCCG
>JANXLP010000350.1 GCA_025355125.1 Opitutaceae bacterium
GCCCTGCTCGGCGCGCTCCTGCGCGACGGCTCCCTCAACCTCTCCGCCCGCACCCAGCACTACGCCTCCCTCCCCGCCGCCGCCCTGCGCTTCCTGCGTTCACCCCGCGCTCTATCTTGAGCTCAAACCGGAATACCGTGAAGTGCTGGGAGACACCGCTTACTCGAAGTTGCAAAATTACGAACGGACGAGCGCCCTGCGTGGGGTCGCCCGCGATCTGGCCGGCGAACTTTATTTTACCGATGCGCCGCTCAGTGCGCGCCAAGCAGATCAGTTGACGGAAATCGTGGACGCGAGCCGAGGTGATGAACGTGGTCAGGTCGATTGGGAATATATTCTGACGGAGGCGAAATCTCGAGCGGTGCTCTCGCCGGCGCAACTGGCGGTCTTAACGGAAAAAAAGGAACAGATAGATGTGGGCGCGCGGATCTATGTTTTGGTCAAGTCGTGGCGAGAGCGGGGGAAGGCGACTCCTGAAAAATAGGGAATCGGAATGTTGGTGTGAGTGGGCAATTGGGATGTTTGGCCGAGGGGCGAGCGGTGAGAGTTATAGCGAGTCCCGTAACTTTCTAGACCGTTGGCATTGCGAGGTGCGCGAAGCGCGCCGCGCGCAATCCAGCTGGATTGCTTCGTTGCTTCGCTCCCCGCAATGGCTCTCCAGAAAAAGGGACGTTGGTATTAAACCGACCGTGGTGCAGCGAGCGCGGTGCTTTCGGCGCCACAGATCGAGGCGCTGAGCGGATTCCTGGACCAGACGATCCGGCGTGGGGCGACGAGGCGTTGAGGGGAAGGGAGCGGAAGCGGGTGGATTGAGACTGGGGCGGCGGGTGGAGCGGGAACCGGCGGCGATTTGGCTGCGTAGCGGCAACTGATTTCAGGGAATAGAGGATAATGCGCAGACGCGGAGAGCGCGCGGAGACGAAATCCTGCAAACGGATTTGAACCACAGAGACACGGAGGCACAGAGGAGAAATTCGAGAAATAGAGAAAAGCACGGGGCGATCTTGCAGATGAGTTTCTCCACGCGTTCCGATGTGATCGCATGATGTTTCCGTGTGCTCGGTGGCTTGTGGTCCAGTTTCATCCAAGAGATTCAGGTTTACGTTGTCCGGTTTTGAAATCGGCGGGTGAAGGCCGATGCCGTTCAGGTGTAGGGGACGATTTTTAGAGATGCTCAACACGCCAGCGTCCGAGCGCGCGAACAGGGTGGCAAAAATGAAGTCGTGGTGCCAATGGAACTTGGGGTCGACGGTTGGAAAATGGTCGTGCCGGACAAGGCGAACAACGCGTTCCAAAAACGGATGAAGCAGGTGGCGCTGGAATCTAAGACTAAAAAGTAGTCGGCGTTTTTTTGTGCGGTTTCGGGGCGCGGCGGCATCTAAGGATGTTACCGCCATGATCGACGATGCCGAACTGCTCCGTTCCTATGCCGAAGAGAAATCCGAAGGGGCGTTTGCCGAACTCGTGCGGCGGCACGTGAATTTCGTCTATGCGAGCGCGCTGCGGCGGGTCGGCGGCGACGCGCACTTCGCGGAGGATGTGACGCAGTGGGTGTTCACGACGCTCGCGCGGGAGGCGGCGGGGCTGGCGCGGCGCGAAGTGCTGAGTGGCTGGCTGTATGTGACGACGCGGAACGCGGCGGCCCAGACCGTTCGCGGCGAGCGGCGACGCGTGGCACGCGAACAGGAGGCTCACTCTATGAATGAACTCACCGCCGCCTCTGCGCACGACACCGAGTGGAAGCGACTGCGGCCGGTGATCGACGGCGCGATGGACGCGCTGCGGGACGACGACCGGGAGGCGGTGCTGTTGCGTTTTTTTGAGGGGAAAACGTTTGGCGAGATCGCGGTGAAGCTGCGGCTCACGGAGAACGCGGCGCGGATGCGGGTGGAGCGCGCGCTCGATACGTTGCAGATGAAATTGGCGCGGCGCGGGATCACTTCGACGACGGCGGCGCTGGGGGTGGCGATGAGTGGGCAGGTGGGGGTGGCGGCACCGGCGGGGCTCGCGGCGAGTGTCGCGGCGGGGGCGCTGGTGGCGGGAGTTTCTTCCGCAGGCCTGGGGATGGCGGGAATTTTAACTTCTATGAGCACACTAAAAACAGCGGTGAGTATGGGGGTGGCGGTCGTCGCGATTGGTTTCGGCGTTTACGAAGTGCAGCAGCGTTCACGGGCCGACGCGGCGGCGGCGACCAGCCAAGATGAACGCGAGCAATTGCAGGCGCAGCTAAATGCGATGCGGAAGATAATCACGCGGTCGGAACAACGAGCGGTCAGGGCTGAAGAGCATCTGGGAGCGTTGGAGCGGAAGACTCGAGGGTTGTTTTCAAACCAAATGTCGCCGGGGTTGACGCCGGTGTCGGGCGCGGGCCTCGGCGCGATGTTCGAGCCAAGACTGAGTCTTTTTACACCTTTGCCCGCCGATCCCGAGGAAGCGCGGCAGCAAGTGCGAAACCTCAATCGGCCGGGCGTGCGCATGACCTATTCGCCTTTTTATCAAAAACGCGGTTTCACCCCCGAGGAGCGCACGCGGTTCGAAGAGCTGGCGCTGGACAATACGGAACGAGGGAGCGCGCTGTTCAAGAAAGCGGCGGCGCAGAGTGCGACGCAGGATCGCGAGTCGCTGCAGACGCTCGCCGAGGTCGTCAACGATCAGAACCACGCGACGTTGGGGGCGCTGGTGCGCGACGCTTTTGGAGACAAGGCGGGCGAGGAGTTTCAGCGTTTTCAGGAGACGTTGCCGCTGAGGCCGATCACGAACCAGTTGGCGAGTGCACTTTTCTACACCGAGACGCCGCTTACCGTCGCGCAAGCGGAGCAACTGGTGGACATCATGGCGCAAAGCGCGCGATCGGCGAACGGTAAAGTGAATCCTGCGGAAATGGATAAACCTGCGGTGCTGAGCGCGGCGAGCGCGGTGCTTTCGGCGCCACAGATCGAGGCGCTGAGCGGATTCCTAGACCAGACGATCCGGCGCGGGGCGACGAGGCGTTGAGGGGAAGAGGAGGGGAGCGGGTTGATTGAAACTGGGGCGGCGGGTGGAGCGGACACTGGCGGCGATTTGGCTGCGTAGCGGCAACTGATTTCAGGGGATAGAAGATAATGCGCAGACGCGGAGAGCGCGCGGCGACGAAATCCTGCAAACCGGAGTTGAACCACAGAGGCACGGAGGCACAGAGGAGAAATTCGAGAAATAGAGAAAAGCACGGGGCGATCTTGCAGATGAGTTTCTCCGCGCGTTCCGATGTGATCGCATGATGTTTCCGTGTGCTCGGTGGCTTGTGGTCCAATTTTATCCGAGAGATTTAGGTTTAAGTTGTCCGGTTTTGGAATCGGCGGGTGATAGTGGGGTGACGCCATGAACGATGATCCCGAGCTGCTCCGCCGCTACGCCGATGAACGCGCGGAAGACGCGTTTGCGGAGATCGTGCGTCGGCACATCGGGCTGGTTTACAATGCGGCGCTGCGGCAGACGGGGGACGCTTCGCTGGCGGAGGACGTGACGCAGGTCGTGTTTACGGATCTGGCGCGCAAGGCGGGCGGGTTGGCGGGACGGGCGTCGATTGCGGGGTGGCTTTTCACGAGCGCGCGGTTTGCGGCGACGAAGGCGAAGCGGGGCGAGCGTCGGCGGCAGGCGCGTGAGCAGGAGATTTTTGCCATGCATGAACTCACCCACGACTCCACGGCTGCGGCGGATTGGGAGCGGCTAAGGCCGGTGATCGACGAGGCCTTGCACGCGCTCGATGCGCGCGACCGCGAGGCGGTGTTGCTGCGCTTTTTTGAGGGGCGGCCGTTGGCGGAGGTCGGTGGAAAACTTGGCCTGAGTGAAGACACGGCGCGGGTGCGGGTGGCGCGGGCGTTGGACAAGTTGCAGGGATTGCTCGCGCGACGCGGGATCACTTCGACGACGGCGGCGCTGGGTATGGCGATGGCGGGGCAGACGAGCGTGGCGGCACCGGCGGGCTTGGCGGCGAGCGTGACCACGGGAGCGCTGGCGGGCGCGACGGCAGCGGGAGGCGTGGCGACGCTGGGGTGGTGCGCGGTGGTTTTTATGAGCACTACAAAAATTACGGTGGGCGTGATCGGCGTGGTCGCGGTGGTGGGAATCGGCGCGGCGCTGCTGGGGGCGAACCGGGCGAGCGAGGCACGTGCGGAGTTGGCGGTGGCGACGCGCACGGAGGCGGCGTTGCACACAAAGCTGGGCGACCTCGAGGGGCGCGCGCAGGTGGAAGCACGGCGGGTCGAGGTGGCCGAGACGGAGAACACGCGGTTGCTGGCGGTGGCGGATGAGGTGAAGGCGGTGGTGCCGGCGGCGGAGCTAGAGCCGGTGACTTCGGGCATGGTCAGCGCGCGATTCAAGCGGGCGCAGACACTGATTTTGGAAAACGGCGATCCGGCGGAGGCGTTGCGGGAGTTTCTGTGGTGCTACGATGTGGGGATGCTGCGGATATCGGGGATGATGGGAGTCAGAAGCACGGCGCCGCTGCTGCTGGCCAAGCTCGGCGAGCGTTATCCGCCGGCATTGGCGGCGCTGCGTGAGCGGCGGGACAAGGCGAGGGAGCGGGTGCTTCTGAGCGAGGCGGACAGTGAGGCGCCGAGGGAATTTGGCTCGATCAATCGCGCGTTGAACGATGATGCGGCGAACGTCGCACTCTACGACCAATTGCCGTCAAGTGATCGGCGAAGGAACACCCTGGCTTTCAGTTCGCGGGATTACCTGGTGGCGCAGCAGCGCTACAACGACGCGGTGGTGGGATGGCCGTATTCGCTGATGGTCGGCTCGCTCGAACGGGGTATCAATGAACGGCCGGCGACGGCGAACGCGTCGAGTTCAGGTGAAAGTCGAGGGCAGGCGCGCGACTATATCATCACCACGACGGCCCGGGGCATCGAGGTCTTGGCGGGCTCCGGGGATTTGGCGAATGCGCGGACGTTGGCGCAGCGGTTGTTGGCTTACGATACTTCCGAGGCGACGAGGGCGTTGGTGCAGCGCCATGGCGCGCGGGCCGGACAGCCTGGGCTGCTGGGATCGCTCAAAAATCCGTGAACGCGAATTCCATGAAGATCACAAAACTGATGGTGATGGCGGCCGCGGTGGCGGCGTTGGGCGCGGCGGCGTTGGGCGTGAGGGAGTTTCGTGCGGCAGGTGTGGTTGCAGAGGCGCGGGTGGCGGCGAACGGGCGGAGCGAAGAGACGCGGGCAAAGATCGCCGACCTGGAAAAGAAATTGGCGACGGAAGCCAAGCGGGCCGTAGCGGTCGAGAACGACAATGTGACGTTGGCGCGTGCCGTGAAGACGGCGCAGGCCGCGCTGGCGAAGCCGGCGGCGGTGGCGATCACGCGTGAGGGATTTACCGAGAGGCTGAAGCAGGCGGTGGCGTTGGAGAAGGAGGGCGATCCGGAGACGGCGAGGCGGGAGCTGTTGTGGTGCTACGACACCGCGGTGGCGCAGCCGGCGCTGGTTGCCGGAGGACAGATGATTTCGATTATGAGCGCGTTGGTGAAGTTGAGTGAAAGGCAGCCGGCGGTGCTGATGGATTTGCGCGAGCGGTTTGAGGCGGGGAAACGCCGGGTGCTGAGTGGAGATGACACGGAACCGTTGGCCGCGATGAGTGCGATTGCGCGGGCGTTGAAGGACGAGCAGGCGATGGTCGCGGTGTTGGACGGTCTCCCGGCCGGGGACGCGCGGCGCGTGAAAGTGTCGATCTACGCCATGGATGGATTGGTCGCGGACCGTAAGCGTTCAACTTGGACATGACGACGGGAGGTTCAAAAACTTGTAGAGTGAGGGGATGAAAGAATCCAAGGCCGGGGGATCGGAGATGAAAGGGAAGCGCGGAAGGCAGCGGACGCGAAGTGAGCGGGAGCAAATGGT
>JANXLP010000356.1 GCA_025355125.1 Opitutaceae bacterium
ACCTGCAGGAAATAATCGATGATGAGAAAACTTGCGCATGCCGCGAATTTCCCCCGCTTGTTTTTGTGCGTCACTCATCCTTCGATCCCTCCGAACGAGACCTTCGCAGCCTGCGCCTGACTGTGCTCTTGGCGGAGGTGCCCGTAAGTCCGCATCGCTAGCGCTCCGCCGTCGGAATGACCGAGCCATCGGGAAACAGTTGGTATGTCCACACCAGCCTCGATACATCGTGTCGCGAATAGGTGGCGGAAATCGTGGTGGGTCACCCGTTGAATCCCGAGAGAAGCACATGCCGAATCAATTGACTTCTGGGCCTCACTGAGCCGGAAGATTCGATCAGTCGGTTCGGTGGCCGGCTTGCCGCTGGTGCTGTATGGCGCTGCTTTTTTTCTGCGCTCGATGATTCTTGTGAGTAGCGATTCGAGATCCGCGAATAAGGGAACCAAGCGGTCAGAACTCGCCGTTTTTAGTGAGCTGTGTTCGGCGTTTTCCTGGGCGACGCCGCGCACATGCAGGGCTTTTTTTTCCCAGTTGATGCAGGCCCATGTGACACCTGCCATTTCGCCTAGGCGGCAACCAGAGTAGGCGAGAAAACGGCAGAAGTCCGCGGCCTCCGAGCCCCAGCCGCCAACTGCGCCATTGTTCTCGATGGCCGTAAATAGACGCTGCAGGTCGGCGAAGCTCGGTAGGACGAGCTTCGCGCGCGTGATCTTCTTTTTCAGTCGTCGACCGTCTGCAGGCGTTACTGTGACCGGATTGCGGTGAATCGCGCCGCGCTCGATTGCGATGTCCATCAGCCGGCGAATCGTGTCGATCGCGCGGTTAACCGACGTCGCTGAGTTGCCCTTGATGACGGTTTGGGCTCCGGGCGGGGTAAAACTCGTGCCGTCCCCTTTGAACTTGGCCGCCCATGCTTGCACGGCTTCCGGGGAAACAGCGCTCGGCTTCATTTTCTCCAGCGCTGACCACGTCTTTTTCACTTTCTTGAGTGCGACGAGGCGAGCGGTGACCGAGGATGCCTTCAGGTCGGGGTTGGCCTTGGTGCGTTCTTCGTAGACTGCCATCAGGTCCCCCACGGTCCCTTTTCCGGCAGTGACATTACCTGCGCTCTGCCGCAGGTTTTCAATATTCTTGGCCTCCTCGTTGAGGCGGAGTTTGGCGACCGAGAAAACGTCGGTGTCGAGCTTGCGCCAAATTTGCTTGCCGCTAACAGTCCACCGGCCGAAATACCGCCCACTACTCCGATTGCGAAGTAGGTTTTGCACCGGCGTTCTTTCCCAAGTGGTTTTTTTGCTCATATTTTCTCTAACTAGCACCAAAACGGGGTTAGGCTGTAGAAAATGGCTGTAGAATGCGACTTGATATAATAACGTAAATTGCTGAATGAAATTGGTAAGCCAGAGTAGCTCAGTGGTAGAGCAGAGGACTCATAAGCCTTTGGTCGCCGGTTCAATCCCGGCCTCTGGCACCAATTCTTTCACCGCTTCCCCGGCTCCTTCGCCTCTTTCTTTACAGCCGGCGCCGCGCCCGGCGGTGAATCCAGCAGCAGCCGCGACTGCACCTCGGGCGAGCCCTTGTAGAAGGGCGGAAACAAAATCAGGAGCGCGCGCTCGGCGGATTTGAGCGCGGCGATGCCGGCGTAAGCCTGGAAGGTGCGGCCCCTGACTTGGGTTTGCATCGTGATCTTCGCGGAGGTGCCGACTTTGAGCGTGGGATTGAGGCCGGGTTGGAGCGTGACGGCTTCTTTGTTAACCGTGCCGCTGAGGCTGAGGCCGCTGAGGTTGATAATGGCGAGTCCACCAGAGCCGTGGCGCGCCGCGCCGTCGTCGATCACGGAGATTTGGTAGCGAAGTTTTCCCCCGCCCGCGTCGGTCGCGGCGGCGGGGGAAAAAAGCAGAAACGCGTCGTTCAGCCCGATGGGAATTGTCGCCTCGGCGACGACCACGCCGGACTCGGCGTCAATGAAACGCAGCGGCATGGGCCCGCGGTAATCGTAGCGCGGCGAACGCGCCGTCGGGGAAAACGCGAGGGACGCGGGCGCAACACCGGTGCGCGGCACGAACCCGAGTCCCTCGATCGGTTTCGCGGAAAAGACAGTGAAGCGGACGGCTTGGAGGTTGGGCTGGGCGCTGGACGGAGCGGCGAGGCC
>JANXLP010000365.1 GCA_025355125.1 Opitutaceae bacterium
AGGCGAGCATCGCGAGGAAGACCCAGCGGTCGAAGAGACCGAGGGTGGCGAACTGCGGCTGCTGTTGCTCGATGAGAAAGGTGAGGTTGTCGGCGATGAGGACTTTTTTGGCGAAGCCGGTGGCGATGCGGCGGAGGCCATCGGAGAAGTTGCTCGCGACGAGCTTACGGCTGCCTTCCTCGATGGCGGAAAGGAATTGCGGGTAGCGCTTGATCGGGCCGGCGACGAGGGACGGGAAGAAGATCGAGAAGAGGAGAAACTTAACGGGGTGACGGATGGGTTCACCGCCGCGACGGACTTCGTAGAGGTAGTGGACAAACTCGAAGGCGAAGAAACTGATGCCGAGGGGCGGGGCGCCGGGCATAAGTTTCTTGGCGGCTTCGGTGAGCTGGGCGGCGTAACCGGCGCTGAGAGGCTCGATGGCGACGCCGATGAAGAAGAGGGCGTATTTGTAGAAGCAGAGCGTGAGGGCGCAGAGAATCATCGCGGCGAGGCAGGCCGCTTTTTTGCGCGTTAAGCCGGCGGCGTAGGTGATCACCATCAGCACGAGGATCGGCGCCATGCCGGCGGGGCCGGCGAAGTGGCCGTGGAAAACGGTGCAGGCGGCGGCGAGGAACCACCAGCGGAGCGTCGCGACCGGGAGCACCCAATACACCGCGAGCGTGAGCGCGGTGAAGGCGAAGAACCAGTAGGTCGTGAAGATCATGCGGGCGTCGCGGCGACTTCAGGGCACGGCTCAGTCGGCCTTAAAACCTTCGGCGCGGTCCACGATGAACTTGGGGCGGGCGCGGACTTCTTCGTAGATGCGGCCGATGTATTCGCCGAGGATGCCGACGCTGATGAGTTGGATGCCTCCCATGAAGAGGATCAAAATCACCATCGTGGGGTTGCCGATGGGGAACGGGAAGCCGGCGAGCTTCATGCCGAGGTAGGTCATCGCGATCAGGAACGAGGCGGCGGCGATGACGAAGCCGAATTGCGTGCTGAGCGTGAGCGCGTAGGTGGAGAAGCAGAAGATGCCGTTGAAGCCGATGCGGAGGGAGCCGAAGAAGCGGTTGTAGTTGGTCTCGCCGGCGAAGCGGGCGGGGCGATCAAAGGGGATGAGGCATTGTTTGAACCCGACGACCGCGACCATACCTCGGAGGAAGCCGTGGGATTCCTTGAGCTTTACGACTTCGAGGATGACGCGGCGCGTCATGAGGCGGAAGTCGCCGGTGTTGGGCGGGATTTTAACGTCGGCGATTTTGTTGATCACCTTGTAGCCGGTGCCGGCGACGAGTTTTTTCAGCCAAGGTTCACCGGTGCGGGCGCGGCGCTGAGGTAGGACGACATCGTAGCCCTGTTGCCACTTGTTGACCATGTCGTGGATGAGTTCGGGGGGGTCCTGGAGATCGACGTCCATGACGATGACGGCGTCGCCGCGGGAGTATTCCATACCGGCGAGCGTGGCCATGGGTTGGCCGAAGCGGCGGGAGAACTTCAGGAGCTTGATGCGGGAATCTTTTTCGCGCTCTTCAAGGACGACTTCCTCGGTGCGATCCGGAGAGGGGTCCATCGAGAAGATGATTTCGTAGTCCTGCGTGATCTCGCCCAAGATGGGGCGAATCCGGCGAAGGAATTCGGGGATGTTTTTCTCTTCGCGGAAGACGGGGACGACGATGCTCAGGAGCATGGGAGGGAGGGTTGGCCGACGGAGGGCGCTAATGATCAACGCTAATTTTTGATAATGAAGCGAACGGAGAGCCGGCTGGAAGCCGGCGCTACTTTCGAGCCGGCTTACTGAAAGTCGATGGTGACGATGCGGAAGGAGCGCAGGCGGGTGTCGGGCGCGGCGAGGGCGAAGTTGCGCGGGGCGTCGAGGGTGACGTCCGTGGCGCGGTCCGCGGAGAGCGGGATGGTGATACGCTCGGTTTTTTCCAGACCGAGGGAGAGCGCAGGGCGGGCGGTGCCATCCACGCCCACGGTCAAGGGGAGATCGGCCTTGGCGGGATAGCGGATGACTTCGACGATGGCGTTCTTGAACCGTTTGGTCGCCGGGAAACTGAAGGCGATGTGGCGGTCCACCCAGCCGTCGTTGTCGGCGCGGTCGAGACTGAAGAGATAGCCCGAGCGGTGCCAGCCGCGGGCGAAGAGATCGGTGGGGCTGAGATTCTCGAACGAGACGTTTTTGATGAGGAAGGCGCGCTCACGTTTGTCGTTGGGCAACGGGAAGACCGAGGCGGCATCGAGTTTGACGGCGGTGCGCTGGTTGCCGACGAGCGGCAGCAGAAGGCTCACGTAGCTGGTGCGCGCGACGATCTGCTGATCGACGACCTTGCCGTTGACGGAGACATCGAGGGCGTTGGTGGCGACCGGAGCCCAGCCGGGCATTTCGAGATCGATCTTGAGGACCTTGAAGGTGTCGAAGGCCGGCGCGTTGAGCGTGGCTTGACGGGCGATCCAGCCGTCCTCGTCCACACCGGTGAGGTCGAACTTGTCGCCCTTTTGATTGGTGAGTTTGCGGAAGGAGGTGAGGTCGGGGAGGTCGCCAATGGAAATCTCCTTCACAAACGCGGAGACGGGACGAGGATCGTCTTCGCCGTAAATCTGCGCGTCGGAGAAGTGCAGGCTGATCGAGGTGATCTGGGTGGCTTCTTTGATGAGGCGGGTGAGGGTGAACTCGCCGGCCTTGATGTTTACGATCTCGGTGGCCTTGTCGTTGATCGAGACGGTGACATCGACGCCCTGCTTGCGGAATTTTTCGGTGTCGGGAATGAAACCCTTGAAGGTGAGAATCTGGCCGGCGTGGGAAGCCCCGAGTTTGAAGAATGCGTCTTCTGCAACCCAGCCGTCTTCGAAGAGGCCGGAGTATTCGAGGCCGGGATAGCGTGAGAGATCGTTGGGGAAGTCGCCGATTTCGTCGGGCGGGGGAGGGCGAGGTATTGTTCCTCGGTGATGACGGAAGCGTCGCGCATGAAGCCGACGAGGCGGCGGTCATCGAGGTTGAACTTCACGCCCCAAAGGCGCATGAGGCCGGTCTTGTCTTTTTCGATGGGACGGGGGACCTCGCCGAAATCGAGGGTGATGTAGGCGTTCTGCTCGAAGTATTCGGGCTTCAGCGGAGGCGAGACGACGCGTGCGGAGCCGTGGCCGACGAAGGGCAGGGGGTAATCTTTTTCACCGACGACGATGGCTTTGGAGGGAAGCTTGGAGCGACCTTTGCCGAGGGAGGTGCGGGAGAAATCCACGATCAACCGCAGGTTCGGAGACGGATGGATGATGTTGAAGAGATTGTAGCGACCGCTGCCGTGGAAATACACGCTGCCGTGCGTGATGGGCTCGGGCTCGCGCTGGAAGAAGGCGGCTTTGAAGCGGGCGGAGGAGTAGTAGTGCGGGCTGAGTTCGGAGTGGATGAAGACGAGGTGGTCCTTCACCTGACTCTCAAGTTTGTATTGAAACATGTTCTGCGCGACCCAGCCGGTGCCGGGGTTGGCCTTGTTGAAATGGTCGAGGTCGCGGCGGACGGAGACGAGCAGACGGTCTTTGTAGCTGAGGTTACGCGAGCTGGTCTCGGTCCAGTTGTTGTCGAGCTTCTGGATCGACATGACTTTGTAGTCGGGGACATCGCCGGTCATGATTTCATCCGGCAGGAGGAAGCGCAGCAGGGAGAGTTTTTCGATGATGCGCGCCTGCGGCCCGAGGTCGGGGTCGGGCGTGCGGAGGAATTTCAGCACCGCGATGTTGGCGATGTTGTCCATGTAGCTGCGGGACAGGAAACGCGTGTCGATGCCCTGCGTGTATTGCGCGAGCATCTTGGCGGTGACGACGTTGTTGATGTCGCTCTCGATGGCGTCGAACTTGATGTCCTTGGGCGGCGTGAAGCTGACGCCGAGGCGCGAGGCATCCACGATTTCGGTAAGACCACCGCCGTAGGTGCCGAGGGAGGCGTAGGTGTAGTAGGCGTGCGGCCAGATCGTGCGCGCGAAGAACATCACAATGGCGAAGGCGGCCCAACGGCGGGTCTTGGCGGCGGGGTTAAAGAGAAAATAGGCGAAGCCCTGCGCGAGAAAAAGCGCGGTCACGGGTTGCGCAAACATCGCGAGCTTGAAGAGGCCGAAGTCCTGGCCCTTCGAGAAAAGGTAAATGCCGAGGACGAGCATCAGCGCGCCGAGGTAGCCGATGGGGGCGCCTTCGCGGACGTTCTTCCAGGCGCGGATGGCCATGAAAATCAGCAGACAGAAACCGATGGCGATAAGCAGAGAGATCGAGGGATCGGTGCCGACGACGCCGAACGCGTGCAGGCCAAAGAGCATGGGCACGAACGACGGGACGAGCGTCCACGGGAAGAGCACAAGACCGCCGCTCTGGTCGTTGATCTCGGCCATCGCGCCGAGACCGGCGGAGCCGACGGACTGCATCACGAGGGTGTTGATGAACTGGTAGGTGTTGGTCGCGATGAGGACGAACGTGAGCGCGGCGACGCCGGCAATGTAGAGCGCGTAGCCGTTGAACTTGGAGCGGTCCGTGTAGCGGAGGCGCAGGGCGCAGAGGGAGATACCGAGCGCGACGAAGGGCGCGACTTCGGGGTAGTAGATCGCCAAGCAGCCGGTGATGAGACCGCCGAGGGCGAGTTTACGCCACGTCATGTAGCGCGTGGAGAACAGGACCGACGCGGCGGCGAGGAGGATCGCGATACCGCCGACCTGGGCTATGAGTTGGTAGAGCGTGCCGAGGCCGAAGAGCGGGCTGGTGGCGAAGAGGAAGAAGGCGACGAGGGTGACCTTGCGGTAGCGGCCTTTGTAGATGGAAACGGCGCCGAGAGCGAAGATCTGCAGCATGCTGAGCATGAGGATCGTCGGCATGAACGTCTGGTGCGCCTTGAGGCCGGTGAGCGAGGAAACCCAGGCGATGGCGAGTTCCGAGCCGGGCCGGATCTGCTGCAGGCCGTGCATGAACCAGTAGTGCTGGGTGTAGTTCCGGCCTTCCAAGTCGGTCTGGAGCGGCAGGTCGTAGTAGCCGTGGTTTAGGAAACGCTCGGCGGCCAAGCAGTAGTTGGCCATGTCGTCGTTGCCGTAGGAAATCCAGTTGAAGCCGAAGCGGACGGCGGGCCAGCCGACGTAGAGGAGATAAACGCAGACGATGCCGAAGAAGGGCGCGAGCTGGCGCCAAGGAAGTTTCGGGCGGCGCCAGATGAAAACGCCGACGGCGGCCACGAACATTCCCAGAGTGAGCCAAGGGCCCGCAGTGCGCACGGGAATGCCCCAGACGTTGAGCCGGGTGATGAGGACAATCAGCAGCGCGAGACCGATGGTAGGGGCGATGAACCAGCTCCAGAG
>JANXLP010000047.1 GCA_025355125.1 Opitutaceae bacterium
GGGTAGTCGTCGGCGGCACGGAGCAGGCCGAGGCCCGCGCATATTACGGTAGTCGCGGCGACGGATCGGCGGAGGAATTTCTTCATGGGGTAAAGCGGGAGTCTGAACGAGAACGGACACGCAAAAAGCGCCGGCTTTCGGGCCGGCGCTGGGATTGAGCTACTTCTTCGTCGTAGCCGCCGCCGGTTTGGGCGGCGTCGGGGCGACGTAGAGCGGCATTACGTTGGCCTTGGGCGCAACCTGCGCGAGGTTCGGCGTGATGTCGGCATCGACGCGACCGAGCGACCAATTCAATGCGCCCGTGAGGAGCGACTGAAAGGCGGGATGAGTCCAGATGTCTTCGCGATGGCCGAGGCTGGTGTAGAACACGCGGCCCTTGCCGTGCATGCGTGCCCACGTAGAGGGATAAGGCGCGCGCTCATATTCTGCTCCCTTCATGCCAGCGGTGTCCTGCACGAGGATCACGTGGAGGTCGGCGGGGAAATTTTTCAGCGAATACCACTCTTCCATCGGCGCCCAATCGGCGGGCATCGCGGCCATGCCGGGGAACTTCGCATCGGCGGTGATCAGGCGAGATTTCTGCTGGGCTCCGTGGCGGATGAACTCGCCGCCGATCATTTTGATGTAGTCATCGGCCTTTTCGCCATCGTCGAGGAAACGCTCCGGCGTGTGGGCATTGCGGCCAAAAGAATGAAAGGAATCTGTCGCGCTATGCGTGCCGAGGAAGCCTTTGCCATTCGCGACGGCTTGAAGGAGGGCGGCTTTGCCCGCCGGGGTCATCGGGGGATTGCTGTCACCGCGTGGATCGCTCTTCACCATCGTCAAATCGCCCGTGGTGTAGAAAAAATACGCGTCAAACTGTGCGAGATACTCCGGCGTGAAGAAACTGCCGTCTTTGGAAAATGTGAACTCGATGTTGTTCTTTTCACCAAGTGCCTTGAGCACCGGAAAGGCGTAGCCGAATTTTGGCTCACCGTAGGTCTTGATGGCGTCGTGTTCGAAGCCGGAGGACTTGCTGAAAAACAAGATTTTCTTGGGTGCAGCTTTTTCAGCGGCATGAGCGACCGAAGAGGCGAAGAAATACAGGCACGCCAAGGCGAAGCCCGCTAAACGAAGGGGTGATTTCATAGGGTATGGGGAAGCAAGACGCGCGCGGTCGCTCAGGGTTTCTTTTTACCCGGAGCCACGCGTTTTTTCACCGACGACGCGGTGGACGAAGTCACCGAGGAAACCCCCAATTGCGCGGCAGCACGGGCCTCGTCGCCCTCGGAATCTTTTAACGACCGGGTGCGCATCGCATGCTCGATCTGGGGTAGCAACGGATCGCCGCCGCGGGCGAGTTCGGTGAAAATGAAATCGTAGGCGAGTTCGAGGCTGAGCGGCTTGTCGGCGGTAGCGGCCGGATGAGCGACTGCGGGCGCGGTTGGCGCGGTCGCCGGAGTGGAAATTTCAAATGGAACGGCACTCCCCTCGCCTGCCGCTTCGAGAATCTCTTTGGGCAGATTCTTCACGAGGATCGCGTCGCCCTGGGCGATCACGGCGCTGCGGTAGATCACGTTTTCCAGCTCGCGGACGTTGCCCGGCCAGCGGTGGTGCATGAGAATGGCCATGGCCTCGGGCGAGACTTTACTCACGCGGGCTTTGCGCTGCTTGAAAAGATTCTGGAGGCAGAAATCCACGATCTGCGGCACATCGTCGCCGCGCTCGCGGAGGGCGGGCATGCGAATGCGAACGACATTAAGGCGGTAATAAAGATCTTCGCGGAAGGTCTTATCCTTCACCATTTCTTCGAGATTTTTGTTGGTCGCGGCGAGGATGCGGACATCGACCTTGATGGTCTCAGTGCCGCCCACGCGCTGGATGTCGCCCTGTTGGAGGACGCGTAGGATCTTCGTCTGCGTCGCGAGGGCCATGTCGCCGATCTCGTCGAGGAAAATGGTGCCACCGTCGCAGAGCTCGAATTTGCCGAGGCGCTGACCGGTCGCGCCGGTGAACGAGCCCTTCTCGTGGCCGAAGAGTTCGCTCTCGATTAAATTGTCGGGAATCGCCGCGCAGTTGACGGCGATGAAGGGTTTGCCGGCGCGATGGCTGTGTTTCCAGATGGAGCGCGCGACGAGTTCTTTGCCGGTGCCACTCTCGCCCGTGATCATGACGGTGACGTCGCTCGCGGTCACCTGGCCGATGACCTTGAACACATCCTGCATGACCGGCGAAGAACCGACGATACCCTCGCGGTAATCATCGGCGTTGATCGTGGGCTTGTAATCGCCGACGGCGCGGAGGTCGGCGTGGGCCTTCAGGGCGTTTTCCGCCAAGGACAAAACCTTCGCGGGATCGAAGGGCTTCATCACGTAGTCGAACGCGCCATACTTCATCGCTTCGATGGCGGTCTGCGCGGTGCCAAACGCCGTCATGAGGACGACGAGTTGCTTGGGGTTGACCGAGCGGATGTGCTGGAGGGCCTCGATGCCGCTCATGCCGCTCATGCGGACGTCGAGAAACACCAGATCGGGCGCCGGGCCTTTTTTAACCATCGCGATCCCCTGCTCGCCGTTCGCGGCTTCGGTCACCTGATAGCGACGCGAACCCAGCACACGCGTGAGCGAGTAGCGGATCTCGGCGTCGTCATCGATGACGAGGATGGTCGGTGGTTTTACGGCGGTGTCAGACATAGGAACTACAGACAGGCCCGAGGGTCTCGGGCGATGATGCTGGCGATTTCCGCGAGCGCGTTTTGATTACTCCCCATGCTTG
>JANXLP010000418.1 GCA_025355125.1 Opitutaceae bacterium
GGCGCGAGGGCGACTTCGCCGGCGGCCCAGGATTCGAAGATGAATTTCTCGGTGCGGATGTTGGCGAGGTCGAAGAGTTCGAAAAAACGGTAGATGACGTCGATTTTCTCTGGGTTGCCGTCGGCGGAGAAGAAGAGAGAATTTTCGAGCGGGAAAATATCCTCGGGCTTTAGGCAAAACACGCGGTGGCCAAGGAGCTGAAGTTGGTGCGCGAGCCACTGCATCTCGGGGCGGTAAGTGGCGGCTTCATCGCTCACGACGAGAGCGATGAGGGGATTGCGCTCGGTGGGGCAAAGGGCGGCGAGCGAGGCGTGGAAATTTTTGATCATCGCATCGCCGGAGCCGAGGATCGCGCCGCCGGTGGCGGCGAGTGGCGAGGGGCTGGTGGCGGGGGCGGATGCGGGCGGGCCGCCCGCGCTCCCATCGGCGTAAAGGCGATTCAGGAACGCGGTGAGGCCGATGCCGCCGGGGACGCTGTCGAGCTCGGTCATGACGAAGCCTTCGTCGGTGAGCAGGAGGTCGGGGCGCAGCACCGTCGGAAAGGCGCCGCGGTTGCGCGGGTCGCGGGCGTGCGCGATCAGGTGGGCGGGTTTGCCGCGGTCGAGGTAGTCGGCGACCCACGGCGCGAGGAGCAGCTTGTTGCGAAGGAGATTTTTACCGGCGGCGGAGCGCAGGTAGAGGTTCTCCAGCGCCTGATGAAACTCGAGACACGCAACGCCGATGGCTTCGAGTTGGGTGACTTGCTCTGCGGTCAGCGGCCAAGCTTCGGGGGAGAGCTGCCAGGTCTTGTCTTCGAACAGCGACTGCGCAGCGAACGTGGAGCGGAGATGTTCGTAGGAGAGACTCATGAATTGCCAATTTTAGATTGCCGATTGGCGATTTTCGCAAGCGCCCGGCCTGTTTTTCAATCGGCAATCCACAATCGCAAATCGGCAATCCCGACTCATTCATCCATCTGGATATCTTTATTCCGATGGCGCGGGCAGCCGGCGCGGAGCCAGGCGTTCACGAAGCGGTCGAGGTCGCCGTCGAGCACGCCTTGCGTGTCGCTCGTGCTGATGCCGGTGCGCAGGTCCTTCACCATCTGATAGGGTTGGAGGACGTAGCTGCGGATCTGGGCGCCGAAACCGATTTCGCCTTTTTCGCCGTAGAATTTGTCCATCTCGGCGCGTTGCTCGTCCTGCTTCCGCTCGTAGATGCGGGCTTTGAGG
This sequence comes from Opitutaceae bacterium, assembly GCA_025355125.1. GTDB lineage: Bacteria > Verrucomicrobiota > Verrucomicrobiia > Opitutales > Opitutaceae > Tous-C4FEB. Next base: position 1,212 of record JANXLP010000418.1, read on the forward strand.
ACGACCATGGCGGTGGCTTTGTTTTTGATCTGCGAGCGCTCGTTTTGGCAGACGACGACGATGCCGGTGGGCGCGTGAGTGATGCGGACAGCGGAGTCGGTGGTGTTAACGCCCTGACCGCCTTTGCCGGAGGAGCGGTAAACGTCGATGCGGAGATCGTCTTCTTTGACCTCAACGTCGATGTCTTCGGTGATCTCGGCGACGACATCGACCGCGCAAAACGAGGTGTGGCGGCGCTTGTTGGAATCGAAGGGGCTGATGCGGACGAGGCGGTGGACGCCGCGCTCGGCCTTGGCGTAGCCGTAGGCGTTTTCGCCTTTGATGAGAATGGTGGCCTTGCTGATGCCGGCGGTGTCGCCGGGCTGCACGTCCATGAGCTCTACGGTGTAATTGCGCCGCTCGGCCCAGCGGGAATACATGCGAAACATGATGTCGGCCCAGTCGTTGGACTCGGTGCCGCCGGCGCCGGCTTGGATCGAGAAGATCGCGTTGTTGCGGTCGAACTGGCCGGTGAGAAACGAGGCGATTTCGAGTCCGTCGAGCTCAGTCGTGAGCGCGGCGAGCGTGCCGGTGAGTTCCTTGTCGTAGGCTTCCTGAGCGGCGGCGTCTTCGCCTGCCATCAGCTCGATCATCATCGCGATGTCGTCGAGTTTCTTCTGGTAGCCGACGACCGGCAGGACGGATTTCTTCAGCTGGTTAAGCTTAACGATATGTTTCTGGGCGCGGTCGTTGCTGTTCCAGAAATCGGGGGCGCCCATCTGGGCGTCCATGGACTCTATTTCACGCTGCTTTTGATCGCAGTCAAAGAAACCTCCATAGATGCCCGGCGCGCTTCTTAATGGCTTCGATTTGGTTGTTGTTTTCGGTGGAGACCATGGTGACGAAGGGTCATGGCCGCAAAGCCCCCGCCAAGTCGCAAGGGGAAAATCCGTCCGCGCCTACTCAGACCGGCATAATCTCGCCCGCGCGGCGCTTCTTCCGCTCCCAATACCACGCGATCCAGATGCAGATCTCGTAGAGCAGATAGAGCGGGATCGCCATGGCGACCTGCGTGATGACTTCGGGCGTCGTGAGCACGGCGCCCAAAATGAACGACAACACGCAGACGTGGCGCCGGTATTGGGCGAGCTGGCGGTGCGTGAGCACCCCGATTTTCACGAGAAACAGGACGATGATCGGAAATTGAAAGCCCAGGCCCATGCCGAGCACGAAGCGCGTGACAAACGCGATGTAGTCATCCGCCCGCCAGTCGTAGCCGTCAAAGCCGAGCATGTCGGAATACTCCACGGAGGCACGCAAGGCCACCGGGAGGAGGACAAAATACGTCGCCAACACTCCCGCGAGAAAGAGCGTCACGCTCCAGGCAAGCCAGGGGAAGAGCGCGCGGCGCTCGCGGAGGTTGAGCGCGGGGAAAATAAAACTGCCGAAGAAATACATCCAGAACGGCGCCGAGATGATCAGGGCGGCGTAGAGCGCGACATGGAAGGCGACGAAAAACCCTTCAGCCGGACCGAAGTTGTGCAGGCGAACTTTGAGCGGACTCGTATCGTCGCCGGGGGTGGGCGGCAGGAGTTTCAGGGTCGCGACCTGCTCCGTCCCGATCTGCGCGGTGCCGACCTGAAACACGGCGTTGGCCGTCGCCCCAGACGGAAACGCGGACAGCTGGCTCGGCGGGACCACATAGGGGCCGAGCCGGGTCGCGCCGATTTGGAAACTGACCGTGGGCTTGGGCTTCTCGAAGAGATCGATGTTGCGCAGCGGCCACTCGATGACCGCGACGATGTGGCTGACGAACGTCAGGCAGAGCAACAGCGCCGCCCCGATCGCGATGACCGACCGGACGAGCGCCTTGCGCAGATCTTCCACATGCCCCCAGAACGATTTATGAGAGCCGGGTTCGGCAGATTCGGTGGGTTCCAGGTCAATCGTAGGTGAACTCATGCGCAGCGGTGTGCCCCGTAGACGCGTTGCGGCCCCGTGCGGTTTGCAGGCGCGAAAATAAATCTAGCAGCCTGTCGGACTTAGGCCGTTCAAGGCGTTTGTAGCTCGATATTTGATCTTTTTGAAAAATATTTTCGCGAATATCGCACGGTGGATGCCTTAAATTTCTAAGTCCGACAGCCTGCTAGCAGTTTGTCGGTCTTAGAGATTTCGGAATTCGGGGTCGGGTGAAAAATTGACGGTGGAAAAAGAGATCGGGGAAGGTTTTTTCGAGTGGAAGGGCGAAAGACGAGCGTTGGGCGGTGGCGCCGGGCGGTTTCAGGCC
>JANXLP010000435.1 GCA_025355125.1 Opitutaceae bacterium
TGGCGGCGCGTTCGAGCAGGGCGTCATAGCCGGGCGCGGACCAGCCCGTCCAATTATTGCCGCCGCCTTTGCGAAAGAGTTCGAGAAAGGTGATCGGATCGGGAAAATCGGCGGTCCAGCCGATGATCGCGAGGGCGTGGGCGAGGGTCTGTTGATTCTGCATCTGGGTTTTTTGTTCGAGCGGCTCGATGGTGATGGTGACACCGAGCTCGCGTTTCCACATGGCTTGGATCGCCTCGGCGACTTTAGGCTCTTTGTCATTGTTGCGCACCTGCATGGGCAGCGAGGGCAGGCCCTTGCCGCCAGGGAAGCCGGCCTCGGCGAGGAGGGCGCGGGCGGCGGTGAAATCGAGCGGCTGGCCAACGGGGCCGGTGTAGGCGCCGCAGTTGGGCGGCACGAGCGTGTGGGCGGGTTGTCGGGCTCCGCCGTAAACGCTTTGGCTGATGGCGGCGCGGTCGATGGCGAGGGCGAGGGCGCGGCGCACCTTGGGGTTGTTGAGCGGCGGTTTGGTGGTATTGAAATTGACGTAGGAAAGGCTGAGCAGCGGATCGAGGCGCAGGCGGTCGGGCGATTGCTGGCGGTAGGTGGCGATCTTGGAGGACGGAACGGCGAACGTGACGTGAAGCTGTCCGGCGCGGAAGTTGAGCTCCTCGACATCGGCATTTTCGATGGGGAAGAATTGGACGCGCTCGAGGGCGTTAGTGCCGGCTCCCCAGTAGTGCGGGTTTTTGGTGACGGTGATGCGGGCGTTGGGAGTCCATTCGGTGAGGACGAAGGGGCCGTTGCCGACGAAATTGGCGGGCTTGGTCCAGGTGGTGCCGCGCTCGTCGATCTTGCCGAATTTCTCGATGGTGGCGCGATGGACCGGATACCAGGTGCTGTGGGCGGCGAGGAGCGGCAGATAGGGCGTGGGACGGGCGACCGTGACTTTGAGCGTAGCGTCGTCGATCACCTCGACGCCGACTTCGGCGAAGTCCTTGATTTTACCAGTCGCGTAGGCCTCGGCGTTTTTGACGGGCCAGAGCATGTAGTTGTAGGTGGCGCCAAGGGCGGGGGAGAGGATGCGGCGGAACGAGTAGGCGAAATCGCGGGCGGTGACCGGTTCGTCATTGGACCAACGGGCGGAGGGGCGCAGGTGAAACGTGTAGGTGAGACCGTCGGGCGAAACGTCCCAACGCTCGGCTACGCCGGGGGCGGCGGCGCCGGTCTTCTCGTCGAAGGCGGTGAGTCCTTCGTAGAGCGCGACGGCGATGCGCATATCGGTGTAGGCGTCGATGAGTTGGGGATCGAGGGTGGCGGGCTCGTTTTGACCGCCGACGAGGAGGGTGTGGGTGCGGATGCCGGCCTCGACGCGAGTCTCGCGGTTGGAGCAGGCGGTGAACGCCAGCGTGCAAAGAGCGAGGCAGAGGGCGGAAAAGCCGGGGCGCATTTCGGGAGGAAAAGCGTGGCTGGCGGGGGACGCAAAAATGTTTTCACTTGTTTCTAAGAAAGCCGACGGCGGCGCGTTTTACCGGAGAACCCTCATGGCCCCCTCACTCCCGAATTCTCGGGCATCCACTCATGACAACGCCGGTTTTCTGGAACGCACGTTCGCGGAGCACGCCGCTCCGCTCACGCGGTATGCGACGCGGCTGCTGGGCGATGCCGACCGGGCGCGCGATGTGGTGCAGGATACGTTCGTCAAATTCATGGCGCAGCCGGTCGCGGCGGTCGATGGGCACGTGGTCGAGTGGTTGTTTACCGTGTGCCGGCATCGCGCGCTCGATGTGCTGCGCAAGGAGGGGCGCGTGAGCCGCTTCGCCCCAGGGCAGGCCGAGCGCGTGGTGACGGCGGAGGCGCGGCCCGGGCGTGAGCTGGAGGCGGCGGAGACGCACGCGGCGCTGCTGGCGCTCATCGGGAAGCTGCCGCCGAACCAGCAAGAGGTGGTGCGGCTTAAATTTCAGAGCGGATTTTCCTATAAGGAGATCGCGCGGATCACGGAGCACTCGGTGACCAACGTGGGGTTTTTGATCCACACGGCAGTGACGAAACTGAGGGGCGAATTTGCCGCGCAGCGGCCCTGAAGCAGGAACGACCGAGGAACTACGACGATCATGAAGACCAAAGAAGCAGGACAATTTTTACCCGATGACCCGCGTCTGACCGCTTATGCGCTGGGCGAATTGGGGGGCGCGGAGCTGGCGGCGGTCGAGGCGGCGCTGCGCGAGGACGCGGCGTTGCGCGCGGCGGTGGAGGAGATTCGCGTGACGGTGGCGCAGCTCGAGGGCGCGCTGGCGACGGAGGCTTTGCCGGCGGTGCCGGAGTGGCGGAAGGGGCCGACGAGAACGGAGGCGTTGGGGCGGGCGGCGATCATTCCGAACGGGAGTGGCAAGGGCGGGCTTTATCAGCTCGACGGTGGGCCGCTGCGGGCGCCTTTGATCCGGTTTCCCCAGTTCTACTACGTGGTCTCGGGGTTGGCGGCGGCGTGTTTTGTGGTGTTTGTGCTGGTGCGCGATCCGGGCGAAAGGCCGCGGGCGGCGGCGACCGTGGTGGAACGGAAGGTTTACACGGTGGTTGATTTATCGCCGCTGGAAGCGGCTCCGGTCGCTGCGGCCGGGGCGAAAATCGAGAGCGTGACACGGACGTTGGCGACGCCGGAGTTGGTCGCGGTGCCGCCGAAGACGGTGACGTTTGCGTTCAACGCGGAAGCGGTGGCGGAAGCGCCCTCGGCCGGAGGTATCGGAAAAGACCTTTCGCTGCTCGGGCAGGCGGGGGCGCCGAATCCCAAGAAGACGCTCGCGTTCGATTCGATGACGAGTGGACGCATGAAGCCGCCCGGGATTTTCTACCGGGAAGCCGAGGTCTCGTCGGAGCAATGGCAGGCGGGGCGAACAGCGAGCGTGGGCGGAAGAGGTGTCTCGTTGAGTTCGACGGTGAGTTATGGTTCCGGTGGTAACGTGGATTTGTTGCTGGCGCCGAGTTCGGCACGGGTATTCACGGGCGGGGTTCGCGCCGTGATGAAGGCGAGCCTGGCGGCGAAGGCTCCGACGGAAAATCCGCGGACCGAGAGTTATGTTTATCGTAAGGATAACGATTTCCTGAGTGCGGCGGAGAATCCGCTTTCGACGTTTGCGGCGGACGTGGACACCGCGAGCTATGCGAACGTGCGGCGTATGTTGCGCGCGGGGCAGAAGCCGCCGGCGGATGCGGTGCGCGTGGAGGAGTGGGTGAATTATTTCCCGTATCGCTACGCGGCGCCGAAGGGCACGGCGGCGAGTGGGGCGCCGGCGTTTGCCGCGTCGCTGGAAGTGGCGGAGGCGCCCTGGGCGGCGGGGCACCGGCTCGTGCGCATCGGGTTGAAGGCGCGTGAGGTCACCGCCAGTGAACGCGGCGCGGCGAACCTGGTTTTTCTCGTGGATGTCTCGGGCTCGATGAATTCACCGGAGCGGTTGCCGCTCGTGCAGGAATCGTTGCGGCTGCTCGTGAACCGACTGCGGCCCGATGACCGTGTGGCCATCGTCACGTATGCGGGCGCATCGGGGTTGGCGCTGGCTTCGACGCCGGTGGCGCAGGCGCGCGCGGTCGTGGCGGCCATCGAGGCGATGACGGCGGGCGGCGCGACCAACGGCGGCATGGGCATCCAGCTCGCCTACGATATCGCGAAGGCGAACTTCGTGACGGGCGGCGTGAACCGCGTGATCCTATGCACGGACGGCGATTTCAATGTCGGCGTGACGGGCGAGGGCGAGCTCGTGCGGCTCGTGCAGGAGAAGGCGAAGTCGGGCGTGTTTCTGACGGTGCTCGGTTTCGGCATGGGTAATCTCAAGGACGCGATGCTGGAGGCGATCGCGGACAAGGGTAACGGGAGCTACGGCACCATTGATTCACGGCGCGAGGCGGAGAAACTGCTCGGCGCGCAGGTGAACGGCACGCTCACGACGGTGGCGAAGGACGTGAAACTCCAGGTGGAGTTTAACCCGGCGCGCGTGGCGAGCTACCGGCTGATCGGCTACGAGAACCGGCTGCTGGCGAACCCAGATTTCAACAAGGACAAGGTGGACGCGGGCGAGGTCGGTGCGGGTCACACGGTGACGGCGCTCTATGAGATCGTGCCGACTTCGCAGGCGGGAGGCGGGAGGCGAGAGGCGGGAGGGGCGGAGGTGGATGAGCTGAAGTATTCACGGAAGCCGGTGGCGGTGCCGCTGGCGGTGGCGAGCACGGAGCTGCTGACGGTGAAGGTGCGCTACAAGGAGCCGGCGGGCGACGTGATCCGGAAGCTGGAATTTGCGCTGGCGGACTCGGGCGCGCGGTTTGCGGATGCGAGTGCGGATTTTAAATTCGCGGGCGCGGTGGCGGCGTTCGCGATGGTGCTGCGCGATTCGCCGCACAAGGGGACGGCGACGCTTGGTGAGGTGGTGAATTGGGCGGAGGCGGGCGCGGCGGATGATCCGGGCGGTTGGCGCGGGGAGTTCGTGGAGCTGGCGCGCGCGGCGGATGGGGCTCGGTAGGCGGGGTAGTGCGAAAGGCCTCACGCGGAGGCCGCAAGGGGCGCAGGGGAGGGCGGAGCAGGACGGAGCTTTGCGGTTTCTGTGAACTTGGCGGGAAGCGGGCAGCGGAGGGAATCCACTCGCTGGCGCTCGCGGCCACGGGCGGGGCGCATCCGGGCTTCGCATCGAGCGCCACAAAACGCGAGGACGCTGGCGCTCGCGGCCACGGGCGGGGCGCATCTGCGGCAGGATGCCGCAGCCACTTTCGGAGCCGGCAGGATGCCGGCGTTACTTGCGGCGGCGGGCGAGGACGACGATCACGCCGAGGCCGAGCGCGAGGAGGGCGTAGGTCGAGGGCTCGGGGACGGGGGTGAAATTCAGGAAGAGGTCGTTGCCGACGTTGGAGACGAAGAAATGGCCGGCACCGAGGCTGTTTTGGAACTGGCTGGCGTTGTATTGAAACGCGCCGGCGGAGAAGCCGGTGACGCCGCCGGTGGTGGTGACGAATTGCCAGCTGTAGGTGTTGGCGGCGTTGAAATTCGTGAGGAGGCCGGCGGTGTTGCCGAGCGTGAGGGAGCTGAGGTTGAGGATGAAGGGATTGACGGCGGTGGCGGTGATCGCGAGCGCGCCGCTGATGCTGAGGAGATCCCACTGGGTGCCGGCGGTGCCGACCGTATTATTGATTTCGAAGGCGAAATTGGCGCCGCCGGCGAACGTGGTCGCGCCGACGCTGAGCGTGCCGGGGCTGGCGCCGGGGGCGACGCCGCCGCCGGAACTGAGGACGAGGGGGCCGCTGATGGAGCCGGTGCCGCCGAAGACGGCGCCGGAGCCGACGGTGACGGTGCCGCCGCCGGTGTTGTTGCCGGTGACGATGAGTTTGCCGCCGGTGATACTGGTGGGGCCGGAGTAGGTGTTGTTGCCGGAAAGGGTGGTGGTGCCGGAGGAAACCGAGATGCCGCCGGTGCCGCCGATGGGGTTGTTAAACGTCTGCGCTCCGCCGGTGCCGAAGCTGAGGGTGCCGGTGGTCGTGATCGGGCCGGTGATGGTGCCACCGGACGCGATGATGAGGGTGGCGCCGTTGCCGACGAGGGTGCCGCCGGTGTTGGTGACGCTGCCGGTGAGGTTGACGATATCGTTGCCTGCGCCGCTGACGGCAAAGATGCCTGCGCCGCTGACGCTGCCGGCGAAGGTGGTCGTGGTGTTGGCGACGGGCATCGCGACGGTGAAGGTGGTGCCGAAGCCGAGGACGAGGGAAGAGCCGGTGCCATCGGTTGCGAAGCCGGCGATGGTCTGGCTGTTGAGCGCGTCGAGGAGGGTGCCGGAGAGGAGGGAGAGCTGGGTGGTGATGGGCAGGGCGTTGGCGACGCCGATGGTGAGGGTGCCGCCGGAGACGGTGGTCGAGCCGGCGTAGGTGTTCTGCGCGTTGAGGGAGAGATTGCCGGCGCCCTGTTTGAGGAGGCTGCCGGTGCCGGAGACGACGCCGGTGAACGAGGTCGAATCGGAGCGGTTGAAGGCGAGGCCGGCGTTGTTGGTGATGTTGCCGGTGACCGAGCCGGTGGTGCCGCCGCTGCCGATTTGGAGCGTGCCGGCGCTGACCGTGGTGCCGCCGCCGTAGGTGTTGGTTCCGTTGAGCGTGACGGAGCCGGAGCCGCTCTTTGCGAAAGAGCCGGAGCCCGAGATCGTGCCGCCAAATGTGCTGTTGCCGGAGCCGGCGATGGTCAGCGACTGGTTGCTGGCGATGGTAACGGCGTTGGTGGAGGAGCCGTTCAGGCCGGCGAGCGTCTGGTTGAAACCGATGTCGAGGCCGGAGCCGGAGCTGAGGGTGACGGCGGTGGTGGTGGGGAGGGCGTTGATCGCACCGATAGCGACGGTGCCGGTGGCGATGAGCGTGCTGCCCGTGTAGGTGCTTTGACCGGTGAGGGTGAGGGTTCCGGCGCCCAGCTTGCTGAGCGAGCCGGTGCCGGAGATGACGCCGGCGTAGGTGAGGGCATCGGAGCGGTTGAAGGCGAGGATGGCGTTGTTGGTGACGTTGCCCGTGATCGCCCCGGTGGTGCCGCCGTTGCCGACGTTCAGGTTGCCGCCGGTGCCGATGGTGGTGCCGCCGGTGTAGGTGTTGGCCGCAGTGAGGGTCAACGGGCCGGTGCCGCTGAGGGCGAGGGCGCCGCTGCCGCTGAGCACGCCGTCGAAGTTGGAACCCGTAGATCCGGCCTTGGTGAGGGTGGCGCCGGTGCCGAGGATGACGGAACTTCCAGGGAGGCCAGAGAGGCTGCCGATGGTTTGATTGAACCCGACGCTGAGGGTGCCGGGGGCTTGCAGGCTGATCGCGGTCGTGGTCGGGAGGGCGTTGACGGCGCCGATCGCGAGGATGCCGGAGCTGATGTTGGTGGTGCCGGTGTAGGTGTTGGCGCCGGTGAGCGTGAGGGTGCCGCCGGTGCCGCTCTGGAAGAAGGTGCCGGTGCCGGAGATGACGCCGCCGTAGGTGTAGGCGTTGGAGCGCGCAAAGGTGAGGACGGCGTTGTTGACGATGTTGCCGGCGATGGAGCCGGTCGTCGTGAGGTTACCGATGACGAGATAGCCGGCGTTGATCGTGGTCGTGCCGGTGAAGGTGTTGTCGCCGGTGAAGGTGAGGCTGTCGGCGCCGTTTTTGGAAATCGTGCCGTTGCCGGAAATGACCCCGGCGGAGGTGTAGGCATCCGAGCGGTTGAAGGTGAGCGAGCCGGCGTTGGCGATGTTGCCTGTCACGGCGCCGACCGTGCCGCCAGTGCCGATGGCGAGGGTGGCGCCGCTGATCACGCTGGTGGTGCCGGTGCCGGTGGCGGAACCGGTGGAGTTGAGAGCCGTAAGGGTGCCGGCGCTGATGGTCGTGCCGCCCGAGTAGGTGTTGGCGTTGGTGAGGGTGAGGCCGCCGGCTCCGGATTTGGCGAGAGCACCGGCGCCCGAGACCGTGCCGTCGTAGGTGGTGGTGGTGGGCCCGGAGACGGTGAGCGTCTTGCCCGAGGTCAGCGCGACAGAGGTGCCGGGGGAGGCGCTGGAGCTGGCGAGGGAGCCGATGGTCTGGCTGTTGGCGACGTCGATGATCGCGGTGCCGGCGAGGATGAGCGCGGTGGCGGTGGGCAGGGTGTTGACGGCGCCGATGC
>JANXLP010000540.1 GCA_025355125.1 Opitutaceae bacterium
AGCCATTATAGCTCAAACATCTCGCAGTCGGTTTGTTCTCACGCGTGCTCTCACGCTCTTTCTTCTTAAATGCACTAAACACTCGTTTTCAGAGTGGGGCGGCCAACGGGATTCGAACCCGCGACCCCAAGAATCACAATCTTGTGCTCTAACCAACTGAGCTATGGCCGCCGTGCAGAGGGGAAGAAATTCGCGAGCCACCCAACCGCTGTCAAGGCCGAGTTCCAATCCGCAAGAACGTAGCGGAGGCTTCAGTCCCTAGCCTGGTTTCCGCCGCTAACCCCGGTCAACGAGCACGCGAACGTTCCGATGATCGGACTCTCAGCTCTGCGCTCTCAGCTCTCAGCCGGATCGCCGCCCTCACGCCTGTTTACCCTGCCGCAGCCGATCAAGAAACACCGCCACGATGATCACGAGGCCGATGATGATTTCCTGAAAATACGTCGGCCAGCCCATCTGTTGGGAGCCATTGCGCAGCACCGCCATGATCAGCGCGCCGATCATCGAGCCCAAAATCGTGCCCACTCCTCCGTTCAAACTCGCGCCGCCGATGATCACCGAAGCGATGATGTCCAACTCCAAGCCCACGGCCACCGTCGGATCGCCCTGCCGCAACCGCGAGAGCTGGAACAGCCCCGCCAGCCCAAAAAATCCGCCGGCGAGAGTGTAGATCAAAATCTTGAGTCGCGTTGTCGCAATACCGCAGAGCCGGGCCGTGGCCTCATTCGACCCGAGCGCAAAAATGTGCCGGCCAAAAACCGTGTTGCGCAACACCACCGCCGTGAGCACCGCCAGCACCAGCGTCACCCACACACCCGCCGGCAGCGCGTGACTGGACGGATCGAGCGTGGTCATCCAACCATTGATCGGCGACGTGTCGTAATTCACCGTCTGGTTATCGGCCATCCACTTGGCCGAACCGCGCGCAACGCCCAGCGTCCCGAGCGTGATGATAAACGGCGTCATGCGCAGCCCCGCGATGGCGGTCCCGTTCAACAGGCCGATCGCCGCGCCCGCCGCGACCACCGCCAACAACACCGGCGCCGGTCCCCAACCGCGTTGAATGAGCTGGGCGCCCACCACACTCGTGAGCGCGATGCTGGAGCCGACCGAGAGATCGATGCCGCCGCTTACGATGATCATCGTCATCCCGAGCGCACCGATGGCGACGATCACCGTCTGCGTGAAGATGATCTTGAAATTATTATACGTGAGGAAGAACTCGCGCATCTCCGCCGGGATCGAGAAGAGCACGATCACGAGGATGAGCCCGATGAACGGCCCGCCCTTCGCGATGATTTTTTTAACGGTATCGTTCATGGAAAATTTTAACGCCGCGCGGTCCTTCAGCCCGCACTCTCAGCCCGAGCCGCCGCCGGCGGCAACCCCGCCCCACCTTCACTGCCCGTCGCCACGCGCATGATCTCGGCCTCGCCCCACTCCGCGCGCGGCCGCACCGCCGCCAGCTCGCCGCGACACATCACGCCGATGGTGTCGCAGAGCCCGAGCAGCTCCGGCAGATACGAGCTCACCATGACGACCGCCTTGCCCGCCGCCGCGAGTTCGCTCACGAGCTGGTAGATCTGCGCCTTGCTGCCCACGTCGATGCCGCGCGTCGGCTCATCAAGGAGGAAAATTTTCGCCGGATGCTCCAGCAACCGCGCGAGCGCCACCTTCTGCTGATTCCCCCCCGAGAGCTGTCCGATGGTCTGGCCCGAGTGGTGGCATTTCACCCGCAGCTCCCCCACCCAACGCTGCGCCACCGCCCGTTGCCGCCCGCCACTGATCCAGCCCAAGCGGCCGAAATCGTGCATCTTCGTGAGCGTGAGATTGTCCGCGATCGACTGGTTTAACATGAGCCCCTCCTCCTTGCGGTTCTCACTCAGAAAACCCACGCCCTGCATCCAGCGCGCCCGCGGACTCGCCGCGCCCGCCGCCCCCACAATGCACACCTCGCCCGCCGCCAACTCCTCGAGGCCGAAAATCGCGCGCAACAAATCCGTGCGTCCCGCGCCAATCAGACCCGCGAGTCCAAAAATCTCCCCCGCGCGCACCTGCAGCGTCGCCTGTTTCAGACGCGGCCCGCTCGCCACCTTCTTCACCTCCAACACCACCGCCCCCGGCGTGTGTGTCGTGCGCGGGTAAAGATCCTTCACCTCTCTGCCGGTCATGAGCGTCACGATGTGGTCGAGACTCGCGCCGGCCATCTCGCCCGAGCCGACCGTCTCGCCGTCCTTCAACACCGTGTAGCGATCCGCGATGCGCCGGCACTCTTCGAGGAAATGGCTGATGTAGATCACGCTCACGCCCTGCGCGCGGAGCCGGTTGATCGTCGCGAAAAGTTTCTCCGTGTCCGCCTGCGTGAGGCTGCTCGTCGGCTCGTCCATGATGAGCACTTGCGGCTGGATGAGCAGCGCGCGCGCGATCTCGATGATCTGCTGCTCCGCGATGGAAAAATCCCCCGCGAGCCGGTCCAGATCGAGTCCTTCGTGACCGAGCTGAGCGAGCGCGGCCTGCGCGCGCTTACGCGACAAACTCCGGTCCACCCAGCCACCGCGCACCGACTCCGCGCCGAGGAGGATATTTTCCTGCGCGCTCATATGCAGCGCGAGGTTCAACTCCTGGTAGATCATCGCCACGCCCTTGAGCCGCGCATCGTGCGGATTCTCTGGCTGGTAGGTCGCGCCGCTCAGTTCCATCGTGCCGGCATCGGCGCGATGCGCACCGCTGAGCACTTTCATGAGTGTGCTCTTGCCCGCGCCGTTTTCCCCGATGATCGCATGCACCTCGCCGGGCGCGATCTCCAGCGAGACGTTTTTCAACGCCCGCGTGGCACCGAAGCTTTTCTGGATTCCCGCGAGGCGGAGACGGACGGCGGACATTATTTTATTTCAAATACTGGTCGAGCGGCGGGTTCAGCAGGTCCTTCACCGCCGGCTGCTCCAGATTCTCGCGGGTCGCCACCGTCACGCCCGTATCGACGAGCACCGGCACCTTCTGCCCGCGCAACGTCTCCACGGCCAGCTTCACTCCGAGATAGCCCATGCGAAACGGGTCCTGCACCAGCAGCGCGTTGATCTCGCCGGCCTTGAGCGCACCGACGAGTTCGGCGCCCGCGTCGAAACCCACGAACTTTACCCTGCCCGCCAACCCCGCGTCGCGCAGCGCGAGCAACATGCCCGCCGTCGCCGGCTGGTTGCACGCAAAGACGCCGTCGATCTCGCGCCCGAAACGGTTGATCAGATTCTGCGCCGTGCGGTAGGCCGTGTCGCGCGTGACGCCCGCGTGCTGATCGGTCGAAACGAGTTTGATGCCGGGAAACTCCTTCTTCATCGCTTCGACAAAACCTTCTTCGCGGTCCTCGTTGCTGCCGGAACCCGCCGAGTAACGCAGCATCATCACCCGCCCTTTCGGACCCACCAATTGCGCTAGAGTGCGCGCCGCGACGCGACCGCCCTCGCGATTATCGGTGGCGATGTAACTCGTCGGCAGCTTCGAGTTGAGCCCGGAATCGATCACGATCACCGGGATTTTTGCGCCCACCGCCGTCGCCACCGGCGCGATCAGCGCGTTGCGGTCGAGGGGCGAGATCACAATGGCGTTCACCCGCCGTCCGATGAAATTCTCAACGACCTGCACCTGCTGTTCACGGTCATCTTCCTTCAGCGGGCCTTTCCAAATGATTTTCACCGCCACGCCCGCCGCGTTGAATTCCCGCTCGGCCTTGATCGCGCCCGCCTGCACGGATTTCCAATACTCGTGCGTCGTCCCCTTCGGAATCACGGCGATCTGGTAAGCATCGGCCGCGCGGGCCATTCCGCCGACGAGTGCGCCCGCGACGAGAAAAAGGGAGAGCAACCGTTTCATTTGAGATATTTCGTGAGCGGTGGATTCACGATGTCGGCCATCGCGGGATCATTGAAATTCTCCCGGGTCACGAAGCCCACGCCCGTGTCGATCTGCGCCGGCACCTTTTCACCGCGGAGCACGGCAACCACGGTCTTCACCCCGAGGTAGCCCATGTTGAGCGGATTCTGCACGACCAGTCCGTCGATGTCGCCCGACTTGAGCGCGGCGTTGAGCATCTCGCCTGAATCGAAGCCCACGAACTTCACCTTGCCCGCGAGCCCCGCATCGCGCAACGCGAGCAAGAGCCCGGCCGTCGAGGATTCGTTGCAACCGAAGACGCCCGTGACCTCGCGGCCGAAGCGGCTGAGGAGATTTTCGGCGGCGCGTTTGGCGGTGTCGCGCGTGGCGCCCGCGTGCTGGTCGGTCGAGAGCAGCCGGATCGCCGGGAAATCTTTCTGCATGATCTCGAGAAAGCCCGCCTCGCGCTCCTCGGTGCTGGCCGAGCCGACTTGGAGCCGGAGCATGATCACGTTGCCCTTGCCGTTGAGCAGCTTCCCGAGATTGCGCGCCGCGATGCGCCCGCCCTCGCGGTTATCCGTCGAGACGAAGCTCGCGATCGCCTTCGTCGCGAGGCCGGAGTCGATGATGACCACCGGGATCTTCGCGCGCGCGGCCGTCTCCACCGGCGCCACCAGCGCACGATAGTCGAGCGGCGCCAACACGATGCCATCGACGCGGCGGCCGATGAAATTCTCCACCACCTGCACCTGCTGCTCACGGTCGTCTTCCTTCAGCGGGCCTTTCCAAATCACGTTTACCGAGATGCCCTGCGCCGCGAGTTCGACTTTCGCCTTCTCGGCACCGGCGTGGATGGATTTCCAAAATTCATGTGTCGTGCCCTTGGGGATCACGGCGATCTGGTAAGTGTCCGCGGCCGAGGCGAGCGCGGCGGACGCGAGGAATGCGAGACAGGCCAACAGGGTTTTTTTCATGGGGTAAGAAAAGCAAACCGACGCAGGATGATTTCCAGCGCGGCGGCGATGGCGAAATTTCCGAACAGTTAGTTTTGCGCGTCAATCCCGGCACGATGGATTTTCGCGGCAGATCCATGATCAATCTCGCCCGATCCGCGCCCGCGCGCCACCGCACGCGATCAACCTCCGCACCGCGCTCCGGGCTCGCCGTCGTGCGGGCGGGCACTTTGCTCGGGCGATGTTCTGGTTGAAGAAATTCATATCCTTCTGGCTGATGCCGGTGCCGTTTTGCCTCACGCTGCTCATCGTCGGCATCATCCTGCTGTGCTTTTCCCGGCGCGTCCGCTTGGGCCGCGGCTTGCTGATCGCCGGCACCGTGCTGCTCGCATTCTTTAGCAACAAGCTCGTGAGCTACGCGCTGCTGCGCCCGCTCGAGGCCACGTTTGCGCCCATCCCCGAGTTCACTGCCGATGCGCCGCTCCCGCCCGCCCTGGCGCGCTGCCGCTACGTCGTGGTGCTCGGCGGCGGCCACACCGATTCGCCCGGATTCTCCGCCAACAACCAGCTCTCCTCCTCCTCGCTCGCCCGCATCGTGGAGGGCATTCGCCTTCTTCGCCCGTTGCCCGCGGCGCGGCTGATCACGAGCGGCCCCGGCGAGGTCGGCTATACCACGCATGCCGCCACGCTCGCCCGCGTCGCGACCGAGTTCGGCGTCGCCCGCGAGCGCATCATTCTCACGGCGACCGGCCGCGACACCGAGGAGGAAAGCCAAAACGTCCGCGCCCTCGTCGGCGACGCCCCCATCGCCCTCGTCACCACCGCCTGGCATCTGCCGCGCGCCACCGCCCTGTTTCGCCGCGCCGGCATGGATGTCCTCCCCTGCCCGACCGATCATCTGGCGCGGCCGAGCAAGAAATTCGGCTGGGGCGACGTGGACTGGGACACCGCTTCCCTCGAACGCAGCACCGCCGCCGTGCGCGAGCGGCTGGGCTACGCCTGGGTCTGGCTGCGACGGAAAATTTAGCCGCAGCGGAGATTTTGTTTCGCAATCGTAACGTTCACCGCTACGCAGGCGGCACCATGTTTTCGCTTAAGAAACTTTTCGGCAAGGATGAGACGTTCTTCGACCTGCTTGAGGCCGGCGCCGAAGAAGCCCGCGTCAGCGTGGAGCTGTTCGGCAAATACCTCCAGGCGCTCTCCGATGGCGCAAGCACCACCGTCAGCAACGACGATTTCATCCAGACGCGCCGCAAAGAAAAACGCATCCGCCACCTGATGACGGAGCAACTCAGCCGCACCTTCGTGACGCCCCTCGAACGTGAGGACATCGAGGCGCTCTCCTTCGCCCTCTACCGCATTCCCAAGCAGATCGAAAAGATCGTCGAGCGCATCTCCATCTACCCCGGCAAACTTCCTCCCGGCGCCTTCACCCGCCAAGCCGAGCTCATGCTTCAAGCCGCCTCCGCCCTCGTGTTCATGGTGAAACAACTGCGCGGCGGCACCACGATGGATAAAATCCAGGAGGCCAACGACCGCCTCCAGTTCGCCGAGGGCGAAGCCGACAAGGTCATGCTCACCTTGCTCAAAGATCTCTATCACGGCCCCTGCGAAGCCAAGGAACTCGTCATTCTCCAGAAGACCTTCGAGATGGTGGAACAGGCCGTGGACCGTTGCCGCAATGCCGGCAACATCGTCGTCCAGATCGTGCTCAAGCACTCCTAAAGCGCCTCCGCCATGACGCTGTTCCTGCTCGTGCTGCTGGCTGCGCTGGCGTTCGAATACATCAACGGGTTTCACGACACCGCCAACGCCATCGCGACGGTCGTCTCGACCAAGGTCCTCACACCGCGCCAGGCCATCGCCCTCGCCGCGTTCACTAATCTTGCCGGCGCGCTCGCCGGCACCGCCGTCGCCACCACCATCGGCAAGGGCCTCGTCGATGCCAGCGCGATCACGATGTTCACCGTCTTCTGTGCGCTCCTCGGCGCGATCGTGTGGAATCTTTTCACGTGGTGGCTTGGCCTGCCCTCCAGTTCCAGCCACGCCCTCGTCGGCGGACTCTGCGGCGCGGCCCTCGCCAGCGCCGATGGACGTTGGAGCGTGCTTCATTGGTCCACCGGCCTGTGGCCAAAAATCGTCCTGCCAATGATCGTCTCACCCCTGCTCGGTCTCTTCGGGGGCGCGCTGCTCATGTATACGCTCATGATCGTCCTCCGCCGCGCGACCCCGCGCTTCGTGAGTGTCGTCTTCGGCAAAGCACAGCTCGTGAGCGCGGGATTCATGGGTTACAGCCACGGCTCCAACGACGCCCAAAAAACCATGGGCATCATCACGCTCGCGCTCTTCACCGGCACGCAGAGCGGCGTCTTCAAAGACCTCCCGCCCTGGGCCGATTTCCTGCAAGTCCGAGAATTCAAAGGCGTGCCGTTCTGGGTCGTCCTCACCTGCGCGATCACGATGGCGGCCGGCACCGCCGCCGGCGGCTGGCGCATCATCAAGACCATGGGCCACAAAATGGTGAAACTGCAGCCCATCCACGGCTTCGCCGCCGAGACCACCGCCGCCCTCATCATCCACGGCGCCTCGACCCTCGGCGTGCCCGTCTCCACGACGCACGTCATCTCCACCTCGATCATGGGCGTCGGCGCCGTCAAACGCCTGAGCGCGGTCAAGTGGGGCGTCGTCAGCCGCATCCTCTGGGCCTGGGTGCTCACGCTCCCCGTCACCGCCCTGCTCGGCTACTCCCTCGTCCGCCTCGGCGCCGTGTTCGGGCATTGATCGTGCCGCCGTCCTCCGTGTAGGGCCGCCGCTTGTCGGCGTGCCGATGTTCCTTGCTGGCTCAAAAAACCGGCACTTACGTATGGTCCCCATGACCGCTGCCGATGGCACTACAAATCACAATCCGGGTCGATTATGTCGTGCCCTCAGAGCCGACACCCCCGCCTCTCAAACCGGAATGGATTCGCTTACCTGCACCACGGGCGCGCTGTCCTTACACTGGACTTTCTAGATCCACGTTAAATGAACTCACGATTTCCGGTCCGGCGAATGATCAAATGCCTCCCGTGAAGAGTGTCGTGCTGCGCAAACGCGGGGCCACGCGCGGAATTCGTCTTATAGGCTACGATAGTTTGATGAAGCATCTTGCGAGCTTGGGCTGAACTTACCGCTCCCCAGTCTGCAACCACTTTCACCGCGTCAACTTTGCTGTGTTTCGAGCCCTCTCATGGCTTCCGTTTGGGCGCAACGTGACCCGTGATCTCAGGAGAGAAGTGCGTCAGACTCGGAATCGGCCTTCGCTTGATCCTGCGAAAATGCAGGCCTTTATGCTGGCATAATTATGGCGACTCCAACCAAGACAAAAAACCGCCCGGCCAAACATTCCGCCTTGGGCTCATTCCGTTTCAGTCACCGCAAGGCCCGCGACGACTCCGGCTTGCTCCTCCATTATCGCGATACATTTCACCTGCCCCAGCCGCTGCTCGTGCGTTTGACCGGCTTCTCCCCCCCGCTCGGTCGCGAAGTTGAGCCAAGGCGAGACACCGTCGGTCAAACAGGAAAAAGCCTTGGTGGAAATGGATCGCCTGCTAGGCGGCCTTGCCCGCGTTATGAAGCCGACCCAAGTGGGGCGCTGGCTGAAGCAACCGAGTTCGGCCTTCGACGGTTCGACGCCGTTGCAAGTCGTGGAACGCGGCGAGGTGGACCGCATCTGGCGGATGCTTTACGATCTTGAAACCGGCCAACCCGGTTGATCGACCGCCGCCCGCCTGCTCTGTGTCGGGCCACCGCTCGCCGGCGTGCCCGCCCCCGCTTTTGCATTGAAACCTCCGCGCGCATCGCGCGCATTCCTCGCGATGGCTGAAGAGACCGCCCTGCCCCCCGGTTGTGAAGTGCTCCTCATCGAGGACGACTCCGCTCTGCGCCGCCGCCTCGCCGCCTACCTCCGCAGTCTCGGCGCCGAGGTCACCGAAGCGGGCAACCTCGCCGATGGCCGCGCCCACCTCGCCGCCGCGCGTTTCGATTTCGCGCTCATGGATCTGCACCTGCCCGACGGCGAGGCGCTCATGCTTTTGCGCGAAGGGGTGTTTTCCGAAAACACCACCGTCGTCGTCATGACCGCGTTTGGCGGCGTAAAAAAAGCCGTCGAAGCCATGCGCCTCGGCGCCGGCGATTATCTCGCGAAGCCGTTCGAACCCGAAGAACTCCCGCTCGTTTTCCTCCACTGCCGCCGCCTCCGCACCGCCGCCCGTCGCGAAGAACATCGCACCGCCAGCACCTCCAGCGAGACCGACGGCCTCTTCTTTGGCTCCAGCCTCGCCCCGATCCGCGCGCAGCTCGACACCATCCTCGCCACCGAGCGCCGCCTCGAACGCGCGCTGCCTCCCGTGCTCATCGAGGGCGAGACCGGCACCGGCAAGAGCGTGCTCGCCCGGTGGCTTCACCGCGCCGGCCCCCGCGCCAACCGCCCCCTCATCTCGCTCAACTGCGCCGCCCTCCCCGAAACCCTCGCCGAGGCCGAACTCTTCGGCCACGAGCGCGGTGCGTTCACCGATGCAAAACGCGCCCGCCTCGGTCTCTTCGAAGCCGCCGACGGCGGCACGCTCTTCCTCGACGAGATCGCCTCCCTCGCTCCCGCCACGCAGGCGAAAATTCTCACCGCCATCGAAGACGGCGTCATCCGCCGTCTCGGCGGCACCAAAGAAATTCCCATCGACGCGCGCCTCATCGTCGCCAGCAACCGCCCCCTCGCCACCCTCGTCGCGAGCGGCGGTTTCCGCGAAGATCTTTATCACCGCCTCGATCTTCTCCGCATCACCTTGCCACCGCTCCGCGAGCGCACCGCCGATCTCCTCCCGCTCGCGCGCCACCTGCTCGCGCGCATCGCCACCCGCCACCGCCTCCCGGTCCCCGCGATCACCCCTGCCGGCGAAGCCCGCCTCCTCGCGCAACCCTGGCGCGGTAACGTCCGCGAGCTTTCCCACGAACTCGAACGCGCCGTGATCTTCGGCGACGGCCAACCGCTCGACTTTGCCCGCCTCGGCGGCGCCACCGATCTCGCGCCTGCGCCCGTCGCCGCGTGGCGCAACCCCGCGTGGCACCTCCCCGCCGAGGGTTTCGCCCTCGATGGCGTCATCGACGAACTCATCACCCACGCCCTCGCCGCGACCAACCAAAACGTCTCCGCCGCCGCCCGCCGCCTCGGCGTCACCCGCGAATTCCTCCGCTACCGCCTCGCCGCCGTGAGCGCCTCCGGCCCGGCCGCCGAAGCCACCTGACCCACTCCCCGCACCCATCGCCTCCGCCTCTTCCGTCCTCCGCCCCACTACCTCACATCCCGCGCCCATCGCCCCACGCCTCCCGCCCCACGCCCCACGCCCCACACCTCACTTTGGGCGCTCGCAACCAATCGCCCCTCCCGCTTCTTTGATCCCCTGGTTGCCCACCCCCAACCCGATACCGCTCTCAACCCCACAGATTTGCGTCCCGTCTTTTCTAACGCATTTTGCTCAGCGCTTTAACCCATCCCGACCCTCGCTGGCACGTCACGCGCATTACCACCCCCGTTCACCCGGTCCCTTTTCGGGCTCAATTATCTAAAAAACTCCCATGAATCCCCGCCCCCTCACCCACTTCTCTTCGCGGCTCCTCGCATTCGCCGCCGGTTCCGCCCTCGGCCTCTCCGCCGCGCCGACCACTCCCACCACCACCGAATCCACGCCCACGGTTTCAGCTTACACCAACCAGCCCATTCCGACCTACGTCGAGACCTACGTCCCCACCTACTCGTCGAACTACAGCGACGGCGGTCGTTCCTTTACCAATACCGGCTTCACCACCTCCGGCTACTACTCGTCGTATTCTCCGCTCTTCACCTTCTATTTTCCGCCCACGCCGCCCGCCCTCGGCGCACCGATTCTCCTCTTCCGCCGCTACAGCCTCGGCCAGCCCGAGACGACCTTGCCGCAACTCCTCCCCTACGTCGGCGAGCCCTTCTACGCCCCGCTGAGCGCCCACCTCCATCGCGAGGACCTCACCAAGAAACAACTCGCCCGCCTCGACGCCTACCAAGCCGGCCGCTCCACCGCCCTCGCCGAACTCCACGCGAAGCTCGCGTCCCTCCGCGACAGCGACGCTCCGACCCGCGCCCGCGCCCTCGCCGATTTTTCCGCCCAACAAACTCCCCGCCTCGCCGCCCTCGAGAGCGAGGCCGAGGCCATCCGCGAAAACCTCGTCAACGGCTGCTTCACCCAAAGCGGCGCCGACTGGAACGACAACCGCACCTGGGCCCTCGGCGACGATGTGCGCTACGAATCCCGCGTCGATGAGTTCAAGGTCATCCGCGCCTCCGCCTTCTTCGCCTCCGGCCTCTCCCCCGCGCAACGCCGCCTCCTCCGCGAGTTCGCCATGGAGCTCGACGAACCCCTCGGCGAGCCCACCGCCGCCATCGCCCTCGATGCCGCCAAGCCCCTCTTTTTCTTCGCTCCCGAGACCGCGCGCATCGAGCTCCCCGCCGACCTCGCCCCCGAAGTCACCGCCAAGCTCGACGCCTACCGCGACGCCAAGGCCGCCCTCAAAGCCGAACTCCGCGCCGTCATCTACAAACAGGACCGCGCCTTCTTCAGCTTCACCCGCACCAAGGCCCTGCGCGCCCTCTCCGAACTGCAAGCCCCTCGCCTCGCCGCCCTCGAAGTGCAGACCGAGGAACTCCGCCAGTTGCTCGCCGGCTACCCGCGCCCCTCGCGTCCGCCCATGTCCTTCCTGCCCGAGGAACTCAACAACCGCATCTCGACCTACCTGCGCGAGAAACAGGAACTGCAGCGCACCCTAGTCGATAAACTCGCCGCCATCAAAGCCGAGTTTCCCACGCACCGCGTCGAATACAGCCGCCAGGGTGAAGGCTACGGCGTCGAAATCGTCACCAGCCGTCGCGCGAATCGTGGAGAGGAAGCGCGCGTTGAAGCCATCAAAGCCCAGCTCGCCACCTTCAACGCCGAGCAGAGCCGCCGCTTCAGCACGCTCACCCAGCAGAAGAATAAAATCCAAACCGACCTCACCCAAGCCGTGAAAGCCAAGCTCAAGCCCACCGGCAACAACGTGGACATGGACCTGCTCCTGCGAAACTTTGCCAGCCAGTTCTCCCAACAAGAGACGTGGCAGCGCTACCGCGACTACGACACCGCCGTCCTCGAGCCCGGCCTCAGCCCTGAGCAACGCCGCCTCCTCTACGCCGATGCCCTCGTGCAGCTCGACCTCCCGCTCCCCCGCGGCTCCAAGTCGCCCTGAGTCGCCGCGCCCGTGCCCCCGTGGCACGGGCGTCCCGCCCGTGGTCCGAAAGTGGCATGGGCGTCTCGCCCATGATTTCGCCTTTCCGCCAACCTAGACGCTGAGTTCATCCGTGGCCCCCTCCCACTTCCCGCGCCTCGCCCTTGTCACGACGCTCGCCGGCGTCGCGCTCCTGACCATCTTCGTCGCCCTGCTCCTGCGCTTCCGCGTCGAGCTCCGCACCGAGATCCGCCAGAAAATCATCGAGCGCGACGCCGCCGTCCTTCACCCCGTCGCGCTCCAGCAACTCGCCGAATCCGAGGCCGGCCTCCGCGACCCCACCGCCCGCCCCGCCACGCTCCTACCCGCCGTCCTCCGCAGCGCCCAGCAACGCGGCATGTTGGCCGTCGCCATCTTCGATGCCGATGGCAACACCGTCGAGGCCGTCCCCGCCGGCCAGCTCTTCGTCGAACTCCCCGCCGATGACTACGTGCAACTCCTCGAAGGCGAGCCCATCTCCCGCTATTACCCGAATTTCGCCCTTGATCGCGCCTTCGCCGGCATCGCCGCCAACGCGAAAATCGCGCCCGTCCTCGAAGTCCTCCTCCCCCTGCACGGCCGCGATCCCGCCCGCTCCATCGGCTTCGTTCGCTACACCATCGACGCCCGCCCGCTCGCCCAAGAACTCGCCGCCATCGACGCGCGTATCAACCGCCAGACGACCACCACCCTCGCCCTCGGCACGCTCCTCATCGCCGGCGTGATGATCGGTGCCGGCCTCGCCCTCCACCACGCCCAACGCACCATCGCCGAGCGCAACGAACGCCTCGCCCGCACCCACTTCGAACTCACCCTCGCCGCCAAAGCCTCCGCCCTCGGCCAGATCGCCTCCCACCTCATCCACGGTTTGCAGGGCCCCGTCGCCGGCCTCCGCGCCGTCGTCGCCAACCACGACGCCGCCGACACCACCGCCGGCGACTGGCAATCCGCCTCCGACTACGCCGAGCGTCTCCAAGTCCTCATCGCCGAAACCGTCAGCCTCCTCGGCGACGCCGGCACCGGCACCGCCTACGAACTCACCGGCGGCGAACTCCTCGCCATCATCGGCCAGCGCAACGCCGCCACCGCCCGCGACCGCGGCGTCCGCCTGCAACTCGGCCCCGGTTTCACCGCCCCGCTTGATAGCCACCGCGGCGGCGTCCTCTGCCTCATCGCCGCCAACCTCGTCCAAAACGCCCTCGCCGCCAGCGCCCCCGACGACGTCGTCACCGTGAACCTCTCCCGCAACGCACACGCCATCGTGCTCACCGTCACCGACACCGGCGCCGGCATCACGCCCGCCGTGCAAACCCGCCTCTTCGAACCCGGCCAAAGCGGCCGCCCCGGCGGCACCGGCCTGGGTCTCGCAATCAGCCGCCTCCTCGCCCGCCAAATCGGCGCCGACCTCACCCTCGTCCGCACCGGCGCCGAAGGCACCGTCTTCCAAGCCACGCTCCCCCTCTCGTAGGGTTCGACGAACTGCCTCAAGGTGGGCCGTGCGCTCCGCGCGCGGCCAAATCAGTCTTTGGACTCCCTCCTCCACCCGCCGACTCCGAAAGTGGCTGCGGCATCCTGCCGCAGTTCCGCCGCAGTCCGAAATCGAAAGGCCGTCACTTGACGCGTCTGCCTCAGCCGTGAGAAGCCTCACCCAAACCTTGCGTTTCTTACAAACCAACAGGTTAACTCCGCCCACGGCCACAAGAGTTCAAACCCTAAAGCTGCACTGGATGCGCCTGAATAACACCCTTGGACAAGAAAATCTCAGATATCCCAACCATGAAAATAAAATTTACCATCGGTGGCGCAGTTATCGGATTATCGTGCGGCGTTGGCATCATGGCCTACGCGTTCTTGAAGAGCCCGGGGCGCCCCGGATTCTTCGAATTGTTGATTCAATTCGGCATCGTCGCAGTTCTCACTACCTCCACTGCACTACTTGGCTTTCTCATCGGCTGGCTCGCTGGTCTCGTGTGGCCAAAGAAGAATGAAAAGGCCGCCCAATAAGCGCACTACAGCACAACGCGCTTCGCGCGTGGCTGACCGAAGAGCGTTAGGTTAAGATAGAACCTCTGTATTTATGATCGAATCAAATGTAAGAACCACAAGAAGCCGCAGCCGGTTGGCTGTCTTTATCACAGCCATCATCGTCTTTAGTTTTCTCATGGCCGTAAGAGAAGAGTTTCACTCGATCTGGGTTCGCGCCGGTGTCGCCGGTCTAGCTGCGGCCATTCTTGCTGCTGGCATCTACCATATGGGCGCACGAAAGAAGGGAATTAGAGAGCACAGATTTCACGACGATCACAGCCGATGAAGATGAAACCTAACTCCGAAGGCTCTACTCCGAGAGGCCAGGTATGATCCGGCGAAGTAGGTGACTCGTTGTCCGGGGCTAGTAAAAAGGTCAGTGCTTGAATAACCGACCAAATAGCCGGCCGGTCGCGCTCAAACCGATCAACGCTTTGACTCCGGGTAACCACGCCCTCACCCCGCGTTCCCCACGCCCCTGCGCCCCAACGTCGGCCCGTCCACCCAACGTCCGCGCACCATGATCGTGTGCGGGTCCGCCGGCAGTCCGCGCTCGCCGCGTTGGATCTGAGAAATAATCACCTCCGCCGCCACTTCGCCCTGCAACTCCAGGCGCAGATCGAGCCCCGCACACGGCCGCTTTCGCTCCGTCCAGCTCAGGTTAAAAAACGCCGTCTCCTTCGGGACGCGCACCCCCGCGTGTTGCAGCCACGCCACCGCTTCATCGACGTGCCCGATCACCAGATCGGGGCGGTGTGTCTCGCGCCACTGCATGAACGAAGCTTCGTCCAGCGCGCCCGTGATCAGCATCGGCACATCGCCGATCGCGCCCGAGTGCCGCTGATACGAGGCAAACGCACTCGACCACTTGTGTGCGATGCGCTGGTCCTTGAACTTCGTGAGAAAAAGCCCGATGCGCCGGTAGCCCAGCCCCTGCAACCGCGCGAGTGCATTGGTGAACGTCTCGAAATGATCGAGACACACCGTGTGCAACACCGGTTCGCGTTTTCCGTAGTCGATTTCGATGGTGGAAAAATCGTCCCACGGAAAATCCGCCATCACATCGGTCGGTTCCGTATAGAGAAAAATCACACCGTGCACGCCCCGCGCCCGCAGCACCCGCGCATATCCGTCCATCGTCAGGCCGTCCGAGCCGAGGCTGAACTCATAGAGCTTGAAGCGCAGCTCCTTCGCCCGCGACGCCGCGCCCGCCATGATGCGGTGCTGCGCCGGTAACAGCTTCGGCTGGCTCGCCGAGGGCACATGGATCACCGCCAGATTCCCCAAAAACTGCTGCGTGCGGCCCGTGCGCACGTGCGACATGAGTTTCCCCACGAGTTCATTGCGCCGGTAGCCCTGCTTGCGCGCCGCGCTCACGATCTTGGCGCGGAGAGCCGGACGCACCGAAGGATGCCCCGAAAGCGCGCGGGAAATGGTCGAGGTTGAGACGCCGCAGGCCTCCGCCAGCGTGCTTAGGGAAATCTTGGTCGCCACGCTTGCAACGCTTGCAAGCCGACAGGCCTGACACAATCCAGATCCTGCCCACCGTTATAGCATCCTACGCTCCGGCCTCCTGCCCAAGCGCACCCCCACCCCCCGACCGCCTGCCATGCAAACTCGCTACCACTCCGTCTGCTCTCCGCGTGCCGTCCACGCTGCGCTCGCCGCCGCCCTGCTGTCCGTCACCGCCTCACTCTCCGCCCAAATCACGACGCCCGCTCCGACGCCCAACGAGCCGCCAAAAAAGGAAGAGACCGTCGTGCTCTCGCCGTTCTCCGTCGTCTCCGACGACCGCGGCTATCAGGCGATGAACACCCTCTCCGGCACCCGCCTCAACTCGAAGCTCGAGGACCTCGGCGCCTCCATCACGGTCGTCACCAAGCAGCAGATGCTCGATACCGCCGTCCTCGATATCAACGACGTCTTCCGCTACGAGGCCAGCACCGAGGGCACCGACAATTTTACGACCTTTAACCGCAACCGCTCCGGCGGCGTCAACGACCAGGTCCAGTCGAATCCCCAACAGTCCAACCGCATCCGCGGCATCAGCACCGCCGGTCAGAGTGCGGGCGGCGCAAATACCTCGTTTGGCAATTTCACGAGCAACAACTCCATTCCGTTCGATCTCTACAACGTCGCCGCCATCGAAATTTCCCGCGGCCCCAACTCCAATCTCTTCGGCCTCGGCTCCGCCTCCGGCACCGTCAACATTGTTCCCACCGAAGCAAACCCCGAGCGCTTCACCTTCAACGGCACGCTCCGCGTCGATGACTTCGGCGGCCACCGCGAGAGCATCAACATCAACCAACCGCTCATCACCGGCAAACTCGCCCTGCGCGTCGCCGCCGCGAACGAGAGCAAGGGCTTCACCCGCAAGCCCGCCTCCGAGCGCATCCAGCGCGAGTTCGCCACGATCCTCGCACGGCCTTTCAAGAACACGACCTTCAAGGCTTCCGCCGAGCACTACGCCAACGATTATCGCCGGCCCAACTCCATCACCCCGCGCGACACCACCACCGACTGGAAAGCTCAAGGCAGCCCCACCTGGGACCCTACCACCCAGATCGTCACCCTCGCCAACGGCACCAAAACCGCCGCGATCACCAACGACACCCTCCTGCCCTTCGGTCTCATCGGCGGCTACAACGGCTTCTACGCCCACCCGACCGTTTACGTCGAAAACAGCACCATCAAGGACTTCACCGTGATGAAGACCAACAACGCCGTCACCACCGGCATTCCCACCAATCCCTTCACCGGCGGTAACAGCAATTTGCGCTACCTCACCAGCGGCACCACGATCATGCGCAACCGCGACATCCTCGGGCCGACCGGCCTCCCGCTCTACCTCGTCCCCGGCACCGCCGACAAATCCATCTACGACTGGTCCTCCGTCAACGTGGTCGCGCCCAATCACGGCTACGACAAAGCCAACACCTTCAGCGCCGAGCTCGAGCAGATCATCCTCAGCACGCCCACCCATCTTGTCGCCGCCCGCATCGGCGCCTTCCAGCAGAAATTCGAAAGCGATATCGATGGCGCGATCGATAACCTCGAGTCCGTCATCTACGTCGATGTGAACGAAAAACGCCTCGACGGCACCGCCAACCCCAATTTCAAGCGCCCCTTCCTCCAGGCCACTTCGCCGAGCCGCACCCGTCGCGTGCAGGAGACCGGCATCCAGTCCGCCGACCTCGCCTACCAGCTCACGCCATCCGGCCTCCCCCGCTGGCTCGGCTGGATCGGCCAGCAGCGCCTCGGCGCCCATGCCGAGGTCAACCGCTCCGACTCCACGTCCTATACTTCCGCCGCCCGCGTCACCTCGGACAATGTTTTCATCAACAAGGCCAACCGCGTCGGCACCCAAAATATCGCCCAGCGCTACTACCTCGGCGACGCGCAGGGCCAGAACATCGACTACGCGCCTTCGGCCTCCGAAGACATCAAGGGCACCTACCCGTTGAACTGGTATAACAACGCCACCGGCGCCTGGGTCACAGAGCCCGTCACCGTCACCAGCCAACTCAACAACGGTCAGGGCGCCCGCCAGCGCACCGAGACCCGCACGCTCAACGCCACCGCGCAGAGCTTCTTCTTCGGCGACCGCTTCGTCGTCACCGCCGGCTACCGCCGCGACCGGCAGCGTTCCCGCACCAGCGCCGGCGCCTTCATCAATTCCGCCACCGGCCTCGCCGATCTTTCCAACACGAATATTTTCGGACCCGCTCAGGGCTTGGTCACCCCCTCCGGCACGGTCATCAATCTCCCCGGCTGGGTCGATCAGGCCGGCGACACCAAGACCTACGGTGCCGTCCTCAAGGCGACCAAGTGGCTGAATTTCCATTACAACAAGGGCGACAGCTTTGCTCCGCAGACCGTGCGCCAGGCCGTGGACAGCGCGGGCAACGTCCCCAACCCCCACGGCTACTCCACCGAATACGGCCTCAGTTTCACCGCCCTCCAGGGTAAGCTCAACGTCCGCATCAATCGCTTCACGACGAAGGAACTCGATTCTCGCGGCAGCGAGGTCGGCACCCTCGGCAACCGCTACCTCGACATGGAAGGTCGCCCCGACGGCAGTAACAACATTCAGGTTTCCTCCTTCCGCTATTTTGCCACCCAGATCGCCCGCGGCCGCCTCGCTGCGCAGGGCATCACCAGCCCCACCGCCGCCCAACTCGACCCCGCCGTCGCCAAGCTGATGGGCCTGCCCGACGATGTTTACACGCGCCTCGTTTACTCCGGCCCCAGCCAGCCACAGACCGTCGGCACCACCGATGTCTCCTCCAAGGGATACGATCTCGAAACCACCTACAACCCCACGCGCAACTGGCGCATGAAGTTCACCGGCTCAAAAACGAGCGCCCAAGACGACCGCGTCTCGCCCGCGATCTACAACTGGTGGCAGAAGCGCATCCCCGTCTGGACCACCCTTCGCAGCGACATCAACCCCGGCGACGGTCAGGGCCCCCTTTGGTGGAACACGATTCCGACGAACGATACTCGCACGCCCGAAACCCGCTACCTCGCCGACCAATACGGGCCCTACTGGGCCGCCGCCACCAACGCCGGCCGCCCCCGTTCCCAGATCCGCGAATACCGTTTCACTGGCCTCACCAACTACGACTTCACCTCCGGCCTGTTGAAGAACTTTAACGTCGGCGGCGCCGTCCGCTGGGAGAGCAAAGCCTCGATCGGCTTCGGCGCCGGTGCGCCCGAGGCCAGCGGCCCCTATCAGGGCACGGTCCTCTTCCTCGACAACAACAAGCCCTACTGGGACAAGGCCCGCTACTACGTCGATCTCTCCGCCGGCTATAAATTCAAGCTCTGGGGCGACAAAATCCGCGCCAAGGTTCAGCTCAATGTCCGCGACGTCCTCGAAGACGGCCGCCTCCAAGCCGTGGGTGTGAACCCCGACGGACGGCCTTACGCCTACCGTATCATCAACCCCCGCCAGTTCATCCTCAGCACGACCTTCGATCTCTGATCCCCGTCTGGCCTCCAAGGTGTAGCGCGTTGTCCGCAACGCGCTTTCTGGAGCAAGCTGCGGCTCGTGCTTCCTCATACTCCGCATGACGAAGCTCCGAATCGCCGGCTTGCTCCTTTTTCTTTTCGGCCTCGCCGTCGCGACCTCCATCGCCACGGACTTCTTCCGGCACCGTCGCATTCCGGTCCTGCCCGACACCCCGCGCGGGCTCGACATTAAGGTTTACCACGACCTCGCCGACGCGCACTACGGTCGCCCCGTTGACTGGTCCAATCTCAAGGACACGCTGGTCGGCCTCGACGACTTCTGGATGGCCCCGCTGATCCGGATCGTTTACCGCCACCACGAAAAAATCGACGCCGCCAACTTCTCAAAAATCGAAAAGGCGATCCTCGGCTTCCGCTACTGGATGGACCAACCCGGCGAAGACGGCCGCTGTTACTGGAGCGAAAATCACCAGATCCTCTACGCCTCCGCCGAGTATCTTGCCGGCCAAAAATTCCCCGAAGCCGTCTTCACCGTCGACGGCCGCACCGGGCGCCAACACCAGGCTGATGCCCGCCGCCGCGTCCTCACTTGGCTGGAGCAACGCTGGC
Organism: Opitutaceae bacterium; assembly: GCA_025355125.1. GTDB lineage: Bacteria > Verrucomicrobiota > Verrucomicrobiia > Opitutales > Opitutaceae > Tous-C4FEB. Next base: position 19,734 of record JANXLP010000540.1, read on the forward strand.
GCTACGGGTTCGCGGAGTGGTTCTCCAACGTTTACTGCGTCGAGGACGTCGCCCCGCTCTGCAACCTCATCGATTTTTCCACCGACCCGGAGATCGTCACCAAAAGCCAGATCATCCTCGATCTCCTCCTCTACGACGTCGCCACCCAATCCCACCGCGGCACGTTCGTCTCCACCATGGGCCGCGCCTACGTGCACAACCGCCAGAGCGGCGAGCGCGGCAATTCCATGCGCGGCATCATCCAAAATATCTGGGGCTTCGATCTCCCCGTGCCCGACGGCCGCCGCATGGACGGCATCTTCCTTTTCCGCGAGAATTACCGCGTGCCCGCCGTGATCGCAGCCATCGCCCGCGACCGCGACCCCGTCGTGATCAAGGCCTCGCAGGGTCTCGACCTCGCCGAGTTGCCCTCCGCCCAAGCCGGCGGCGATGAGGACCACCGCATCATGCTCCAGTGGGGCCTCGAGGCGTTTTCGAATCCCGAGGTCATCGACGACACCCTGCGCTACGTCGAAAAACACCGCATGTTCTCCAACTCGTTTCTCCACGAATTTCGCGCCGTCGACTTCTACGTCCTGCGCGCGCCGGGACTCCTACCCTTGATCAGCCGATTGCTCGACCCGATCTCCAACGGCACCCCGCTCCAGCGCGCCAACACCTACACCTACCGCACCGCCGACTATCTCCTCGCCACCGCGCAGCGCTACCACCCCGGCGCACTCAACGACCAGCATCACGTCTGGAGCGCCACGCTCTCCAACCAAGTCAGTGTCTTCACCGCCCATCCGCCCATGCCCCGCAAAGGCAAAACCCCCGACACAGACGCCAGCTACTGGGTCGGCCCCGGCCGCCTGCCCGACGCCGCTCAGCACGAAAACGTGGCGCTGCAGATCTATCGCCTCCCTTCGTCCGCCACCCTCGGCGAGCGTGGCGTGAATCCGTTTTCCCACGCGTATTTCCCGAAGGAAAAATTCGATCACGTCGAACTGCGCGACTCCCGCATCTACGGCCAGCACGGCAACGTGTTCATCGCCCTCATCGGCTCTAGCAGGCTGTCGGACTTAGAAATTTAAGGCATCCACCGTGCGATATTCGCGAAAATATTTTTCAAAAAGATCAAATATCGAGCTGCAAACGCCTTGAACGGCCTAAGTCCGACAGGCTGCTAGCCCTATCGCCTTCCGCCCCGGTTCGCCCGACGATCTCATCCAATCCGGCCGCGAAACCGCTTGGGCCTGCGAACTCAGCACCACTACCCGTGACGCCGACTTCGCCTCCTTCGTCGGGCGCATCGACGCCAACCCCCTCACCTTTCGCGACGGTCGCCTCACCTATCACACCGGCGACCGTCACCTCGCACTCAACTACGGCGGCGATTTTCGCGTGAATGATCTCATTCAGAATACGAACTACGACCGCCACGAGTCGCCCTATGCACGAACGGCTCGCCAAGCGCCCACCATGACTTTCGAATATGACGGTAAACGTCTCTTCCTCGATTTCGCGCGCTCTATTCGCCGCGAGCATTAACCCCCCAGCGCCCTCTCCCATGCACCACCCCTCTTCATCCGAAACTATGGCCCGCCGCGATTTCCTCAAAGCCTCCGGCGTGGTCGCGCTGCTCGGTGCCGCCG
>JANXLP010000062.1 GCA_025355125.1 Opitutaceae bacterium
GTCCTGCGAGGACTGACGGACCTTCTGGAACGCGGGAATCGCCATCGCGGCCAAGAGGCCGATGATGACGACGACAATCATGATTTCGACAAGGGTGAAGCCCTTGGTGGAGGTGGTGGACGTTGGTTTCATATGTGTATTTTTATTTTGTTATGGAATAATAACGCGCTAAGCCCAATCGCTTGCGTGTAGCAAGTCCACTCTTAGTTATGGGAATATTTACCCATAAAAAAGCCGCCCGCAGATGCGGACGGCTTGAGCTTATGCCAGAAGCTCCAAATCAGGGAGCGTAGGTGATCGTGCGAACGCCCGCGACACCCTCGATGGTGATCGTGGTGCCTTGGGTGTAGTTGGCTGGGTAGGTCTCGTTGGCCACCAGGTTGAGGGACTTCACGTAGTTGGAAGCGCCGACGAGGCTGGCTTGAGCGACGGTCGAAACACCGTTCTCGAGGAAGTATTGATCAGACGCGGCCGACAACTGGCGGGCGTTGTTCAAGACGGCCTTGTCCTGCGAGGACTGACGGACCTTCTGGAACGCGGGAATCGCCATCGCGGCCAAGAGGCCGATGATGACGACGACAATCATGATTTCGACAAGGGTGAAGCCCTTGGTGGAGGTGGTGGCTGTGGGTTTCATATATATCTAATATGTGCTATGTAATAATAACAGACACACACCAATCTCGGGCCTGTGAGTTGTCCACATTCAATTCCCAGTAGGACCTACTAAGCGCTGAACCCAATCCGTCCCGAAAATCAGGAAGATTTCTTCTTTTTAGCCGGCGCTTTTTTCACCGCTGCCGCCTGTTTTGGGGCGGCCGTTTTCTTAGCAGCAGACGCCTTCGGCTTGGTTTTGGCGACCTTGGCTACGGCCAAAAGCTTCGGCACAGACACCTCGACAGCGTCTTTCCAGAGATTCTCCAAAGCGTAGAGCTCGCGCTGATCCTTGGTAAACACATGCACCATGACATCAAAGGCATCGATCACCATCCAGCCACCGTCTTGGGGTATCTCCATGCCGACGATCCGCGCCTTGGCCGCATCCAGCGCCTTTTCCACTTCAATTCTTAACGCCCGCAAATGCGGCGAAGAAGTGCCCGTGGCCAAAACCAGGAAATCCGTGATCGATGATTGCTCGCTCACATCAAGCACCCGCAGATCCTCGGCTTTTTTATCGTCCAAGGCCCGGCAGCACACCTTCACCAACGCGAGCGATTCCGTCTTATTCAATTTCATGGCTTTCCGCGATACAGAGCCTTTTGGCGGATGTAAACAATCGCCTTATGCGGCACGAAATAGTCCAGCGACAGATTCAGCCGCGTGCGTTCGCGCAACTCCGTCGAATTGATCGCCAGCAAGTGCCCGTCGCACCGCCGCAGCCGCAGACCGGGAATATCAACGCGCTCTTTCACCGGGTAACCCGGCCGCTCCAGAAAGATGAACTCCACCAACTTCGCCAGTTCCTCGATGTCCTTCCAAAGATGCAGCTTCGGCAACTGGTCGCCGCCAATGACCCAGTATAACTCATCGTTCGGGTAAAGCTCTTTGAAGTGGCGCGCCGAATCGATCGTGTAACTGATGCCGCCCTTGCGCAGCTCGTAGTCGGAAATCTCAAAGCGCCGGTCCCACTCAACGGCCGCCCACATCATCGCCAGTCGATCCTCCGCCGAAGATTGCACATCGGTAGGCTTCAGCGGCGCCTGCGCCGCTGGCACCAAAATCAACCGGTCCAACCCGCATTGTTCATATGCATCTTGGGCCGCCATCAAATGGCCGAAATGCACGGGGTCGAAGCTTCCGCCAAGAAATCCTATTTTCACGCGCGGCGAACGTGGGTTTGCACCTCCGGCCCGGCAAGGCTCAATTCCCCTCGCTCCCGATTGCGGTGCGCCACCTGCTTTACGCCCAGCCCTCCATGTCCCGTTTCAATTCCACCCTGTTGCTCGCGCTCGCCTGTGCTCTCGCGCTTACCACGGCCTGCTCCCGCCGCGAGACGCTCGTCCAAGCCGGCAACCGCCAAGGCATCCTGCACATCGGCAACGGCGCCGAGGTCCAATACCTCGATCCCCACATCGCCGGTGGCCAGATCGACCACAACGTCCTCAGCGCTCTCTACGAAGGCCTCGTCACCCTCGACGAAGAAACCCTCCAACCCCGCCCCGGCACCGCCGCTCGCTGGGAAATTTCTCCCGACGGTCGCGTCTATACGTTCCACCTCCGCCCCGACGCCAAATGGTCCAACGGCGATCCGCTCACCACGCGCGATTTTCTCTACAGCTTTCGCCGCGCCCTCACGCCCGCCCTCGCCTCCGAATACAAAGACATCTTTTACGCGGTGAAAAACGCCGAGGCCTACGGCAAGGGCACGCTCACCGATTTCAGCCAAGTCGGTTTCCGCGCGCTCGATGCCACCACGCTCCAGATCACCCTTCATCAACCCACCGCCTACTTCCTCACGCTTCTCCGCAACAACGTCTGGTTTCCCGTTCACGCCGCCTCCGTGGAAAAAACCGGCGCCTTCGACGACCGCAGTGCGAAGTGGACTAAGACCGACCCCTTCGTGAGCAACGGCCCCTTCCGCCTCCGCGAGTGGCGCGTTAACCAGCACCTCGTCGTCGAAAAAAATCCCCACTACTGGGACGCCGCCAAAGTTCGCCTCAACCAGATCTGGTTTTATCCGAGCGAGTCGCTCCAAAGCCAGGAATTCGCCTTCCGCGCCGGCCAGCTCCACACCACGTGGGACGTCCCTCTCAGCAAACTCGACGCCTACCGCAAAGACTCGCCCGAACTCCTCCGCATCGACCCCATTTTCGAAAGCTACTTCGTCCGCTTCAACGTCGGCGTGCCCGCTTTCAAAGATCCCCGCGTGCGCCGCGCCTTCGCCCTCACCATCAACCGCGAGGCCATCGTCAAAAACATCCTCCGCGGCGGCCAGCTCCCCGCCACCGGCCTCACGCCTCCCGGCATCGCCGGCTACACCCCGCCGCCCGGCATCGCCTCCGACGCCGACGAAGCCCGCCGTCTCCTCGCCGAGGCCGGCTATCCCGGCGGCAAAGGTTTTCCAAAAGTCGAATTCCTCACGATCCCCCAAGAGACCCAGCAACGTCTCGCCGAAGCCCTCCAAGAACGTTGGCGCCGCGAACTCGGCGTCGAGGTCGTGATCATCCAAAAAGAGTTCAAGATGTTTCTCGCCGCCATCAACGACCTCTCCCGCGACTACACCTTCGCCCGCGGTAAATGGACCGCCGAATACGCTGACCCCCTCGCCTTCATCAGCCTCTTAACCACTGGCAACGGCGTGAACGGCACCGGCTGGAATGACCCCGCCTACGACGCGCTCGTCAACTCCGCCAACCGCGAACTCGACCCCGACCGCCGCCACGCCGCCCTCCAAAAAGCCGAGACCTACTTCCTCGAACGCGCCCCCATCGCCCCCGTTTACTGGGGCACCCGCACCACCCTCGTGCAAAGCTCCGTGCACGGCTGGAAAAAATCCCCGCTGGCCTTCCACAATTACAAAGACATCTGGCTCGAAAAGTAATCCGCACTCCCGCATCTCCTCCGACTCTCCGCTTCCAACTCTCGACCCTCCGTTTCCGACTCTCAGCTCTTCGCTCTCAGCTCTCAGCTTCCCTCTCATGCCCCCCCGCAAAGTCATCATCGACCAGGACGCC
>JANXLP010000601.1 GCA_025355125.1 Opitutaceae bacterium
GTTGGCGCTGGCGAAGACCGCGGGAACGAGGGTGCCCCAGAGTCCGCCAAAGGCGTGGACGGGAATCGCGCCGATGGGGTCGTCGATGCGCAGGCGCTCGAGCAGGAGCACGCCGATGACGACGACACCGCCGCCGACAGCACCGGCCATGAGCGCGTGGTGCGGGAGAATAATATCGGCTGCGCCGGTGATGGCGACGAGGCCACCGAGCACGCCGTTGATGGCCATGGAGAGATCGGGTTTTTTTAGCAGGATCGGCGTGAGCAGCATGACGAAGAGGCCGCCGGCCGCGCCGCCGAGCGCGGTGTTGGTGACGACAAGACCAAGAAATTCCGGATGCGCGCTCTTGAGCGAGCCGCCGTTGAAACCGAGCCAGCCGAACCAGAGAACGAAGAGGCCGATGGTCGCGAGCGGCATCGAGTGGCCGGGAATCGCGCGCGGCTTGCCGGTGACGGCGTCGTATTTGCCGAGGCGCGGCCCGAGGAGAAGCACGCAGGCGAGGGCGGCGAATCCGCCGAAGATGTGGACGACGCCGGTGCCGGCGAAATCAACGAAGCCCTGACGGAAGAGCCAGCCCTTGCCCCACGACCACGCGCCCGCGACGGGATAGGCGAAGGCGGTGAGCAGCGTCGCGTAGATCAAGAACGGGACGAGCTTCTGGCGCTCGCCGACGGCGCCGGAGACGATGGTGGCGGCCTTCGCGGCGACCATGGATTGGAAGAGGAAATCGGCCCACCACGTGAGGTTATCGTAGCGCGGCGTCATCAGGTCGAAGTAGTCTTTCGAGGGAACGCCGAACCAGCCGCCGGGATGCCACCAGCCGTTGAACTCGCCGGGGAACATCGTGTGAAACCCGAAGGCCGCGTAGGCGACGAAGCCGAGGCACACGACGAAGATGTTTTTGTAGAGAATATTGACCGTGTGCTTCGCGCGCGCGAAGCCGGCCTCGAGTGTGGCAAAGCCGAGGTGCATGATAAACATCAGGCCGGCTGCGATGACCATCCAGAGATTGCTCACGACGAAGAACGATTCGTCGTAGAGGATATGATCGAGGTAGAGATCGTAGGAGGGGAAATCGACGGGCCGGCCGGCGTGGGCGAGAGGCGCGGCGATTAGGAAGAGGGGCAGGAAACGAAGAAGCTTTTTCATGAGGCGGGCGCGACGGAAGAAACGGAGAAGGGCGGGCGGCTATTTTTGCTGGCTGAGAATGAAGGCCACGACGGCGGTGGTGTCTTCGGGCGGGAGGACTTCGCCCCAAGGCGGCATGTTTTTTTCGAGGAAGCCGACGAGCACGGTGCGCTCGATCTCGCTCGGGCGACCGCCGTGATACCATTTCGGGTCGAAGAGATTGCTGGGTGAATCGCCCTTGGCGGTCTCGGCGCCGTGGCAGGCGAGGCAGAGGGCGGTGTAGGTGGCCTTGCCCGATTTGACGGTGGCGGGATTCTTGGAGGCGGCGATGAGCTCGGCATCGCGGCGGGCGGCCTGATCGACTTCGGCGGCGGGCTTGGGCGAATCGGCGCGGGCGCAGGCGGTGAGCACGATGAGCGCAAGGAGCGGCGGGAGCCGGTGCGGGGCGAGTCTCATGAGGCCGCGACCTTGGCGTGGATATTTTTTACGACGTGGCGCGCCGACTCAAACGCGCCGGCCTGCCAGCCGCCGAGATGCGAAGCCCAGTCCCCGGCGAGGTGCAGGTTGGCGTCGGGTTTGATGAGAAACGGGTAGAGCGTCTTCGTGAGTTTTTCGGGGAAGTGCGAGAGACAGCCCTTGATGTGCGGCACGGTGCTCCAGTTGACGGAAAAGGCGTTGTCGAACTCGGCGCGGTATTGCGGGTGGAGTTTCTCGCCCTGCTTCATGGCGTATTCGATGCGGTCGGTGGGCGTGAGCTGCGTGACCTCGTCGCTGGGCGGGCCGAACATGTAGTAACCGATAAGGACGCCCTTGGGCTGAAAGAAGCCGTGCGAGGGATAATAGATTTCGTTGATTGGCTGGTTGGTCCACGAGATGCCGCCGAAGATGCGGTCGTCCTCTTCCCAGAAGCGGCGCTTGAACTGGAGGCCCATGCGCGCGCTGTTTTGAAACGGGATGATGTTGAGCGTGTTCTTGAGCATCGCGCCGAAGTCGTGCGCGGTGGTGCGCAGGATCGGTGGCGGGAGCGTGCAGATGCAGTGGTCGGCGATGAATTCCTTCGTCTCGGTGCCTTCGGTGTAAACGACGCGGGCGCCCGTGGGCGTTTTGCGGATTTCTTTGGCGGCGCAGCCGAAGCGCACGACGTTTTTGACCTTCGCGAAAAGCGCCTTGGCGAGCATGTCCATGCCGCCGACGGGCTGGAAGAGCGCGGACTGATATTCGAATTCGTTGTTGCGGTGAAAGTGGACGGAGAAGTTGGCCTGGAGCAGCGCGAGGAGTTCGATAGCCGGGTCCATGGTGCCCGCGGTGATGACGGCGGGCCAAGTTCTGAAACCGCGGCGGGACGAGCCCTCGTAGGCGAGCGTGTCGGCGTTGAGGTCGCCCTCGCGGCGGAGGAATTCGAGGACGCGCTCCTTGTCCTCGGCCGTGAATTTCTGGTCGAGCTTGTCGGCGCTCACCGCCTTCGCGAGGAGCTCGGCGACGTGGCCGCGCGTATCGGCCTTGGCTTCGCGCTGGCGGATACGTTTGCCGGCGAGGGGGCCGACGACGCCTTCATTATAGTAGAGGGCGTTCTCGTTGACGTTGATGAACGGCTCGACGGCGACGCCGAGCTCGCGGCAATAGTCCATGGTGACCTGCCACTGCGGGAAGCGCGCGGGGCCGGCGTTGAAATAGTGGCCCTCGTCGAAGGTGCAGGTCTGCTTGTGGCCGAGGGTGTCGGTGAGCGTGTCACCTTTGCGGATGGTGAGACTACGGCCGCCAGAGCGCTGCGAGGCCTCGAGGACGGTGCAGGCGAAACCAAGTTTGCCGAGTTCGTAGGCGGCGGCCATGCCGGCGATGCCGGCGCCGAGGATGACGACCTTCGTGCCGGGTTTGCCGGCGGCGATAGCGGGGAGGCCTTGCAGCTCAGCGCCGCGGCCGGTGGCGCGGCTGAGGAGCCCTAGGGCGGTCATGGCGGTAAAGGAGGCACCGCCGTAGCGGCCGGCTTTTTCGAGGAAATCCCGACGCGTCATAGTTGGAGAAAGCTGCGCCGCAGCGTGGTGCGGGGGCGCGGCGGGCGAAATGCAGGTTGAGTGCCAAGGCGGGCGTAGAATATTCGCGCAATCGGATTCTTCGGCACAGACCGTGCTAACTCGGTTCCGGTCTAGTCACACAAACCCATCCGAAAATCCGCACACTCACATGGTCTCTCAGCTCTCTTCCCTCAATCGTCGTCAATGGCTCAAGTCCACCGTCGCCGGCGTCGCCGGTCTCGCCGTGGCCCGGCAACTCCTCACCACTCCCGCCCGCGCGCAGCACGAGGTGGACCGCTCGGCCAAGCGCGCCGAGCCCGTGCGCATTTCGGGCAACGAAAATCCGTTTGGCCCCGCGCAGTCTGCGCAGGCGGCGATGCTGCAGGCGATGGAGAAATCCTGCCGCTATCCCTTCGCCGAGTCGCAGGAGCTGACTAAGCTCATCGCCGCCAAAGAAGGCTGCTCGCCGGACAACATCGTGCTCGGCGTCGGTTCAGGCGAGATCCTCGACATCGTGGGTTTTCATTTCGGCCTGCAGAAAGGCGAGATCATCGCGGCCGAGCCCGGCTACACCCAGCTTATGCGCGCGGCCGAGGCGCAGGGCGGTAAATCCGTATGGGTGCCGCTCAATAAAAAACTCGAGCACGATCTCCCCGCGATGGCCGCGAAGATGACGGACAAGACCTCGATGGTCTATGTCTGCAATCCGAACAATCCCACCGGCACGGTTGTCAACGCCGCCGAGCTGAAGGCCTTCGCCATTGAGGCCTCGAAGAAAGTGCCGGTCTTCATCGACGAAGCCTATCTGGACTGTGCCGACGACTACGAAGCGCAGACGGCGGTGAAGCTGGTCGCCGAGGGACACAACGTCGTGGTCGCGCGCACGTTCTCCAAAATCTACGGCATGGCCGGCCTGCGCATGGGCTACGGCATCATGCCCGCCAAACTCGCCAAGGAAGTGAAGCCGCTCTCCACCGGCAGCGTGAACATGATGGGCGTGGTCGCCGCGACCGCCTCGTTGCAGGACGCGACCTACGTCGCGGAAACGCGCGCCAAAATCAAAGCGGGCCGCGATGCGCTCATCGCCGTCATCAAGGGCCTCGGCAAGGAATACGCCGAGCCGCAGGGCAACTTTGTGTTCTTCAAGACGGGTATGCCGATCAAGACCTTCCAGGAAAAGATGAAGGCGGAGATGGTGTTGGTCGCGCGTCCCTTCCCGCCGATGCTCGAGTGGGCGCGCATCTCCATCGGTCTACCCGAAGAGATGGCCGTGTGCCACGCCGCGCTGAAGAAAGTGCTGGCTTAAGCCGACAAAAATTTAGCCAAAGCGCCGCCTCGACGAGGTGGCGCTTTTTTGTGTCCGGAAACAACGCCGGGCGGCTTGGGGTAGGGCGGGTTATCCCTAACCCGCCGCCGGTGTCGGCAACGTTGCCGTGTGGCTCCGAGCGAGGCGGCGCGTTAGGGATAACGCGCCCTACCTGTTGGTCCGCCGGCTCGCGTTTGGCGCGGGCGTTGCTAAGCCGGAGCGCATGAACCCGCACTTTTCTCGACGTGACTGGCTCCGCACTGCGGGGCTCGGCGCGCTTGGGATGGCGTGCGTGGGGCGCGGGCGGTTGAGCGCGGCGGAGGTGGAGCCGCCGCCGCCGGAGGGTCGGCACGTGAATCTCGCGGGTAATGAAAACGCCTTCGGGCCCTCGCCGGCGGCGGTGCAGGCGATTTTTAAAGCGGCGGCGTTGTCGTCACGTTATCCGTTTCGCGAGGAATACGTGCTCAAGCAGATGCTGGCACAACGCGAGGGGGTGGCGGTGGAAAATATCGTGCTGGGTAACGGTTGTGACGAGATCCTCGCGCTCGCGGCGGCGGCGTTTTTGGCGAAGGACGCGGAACTCGTGGCGGCGCAGCCGACGTATTTTCAGATCACGGACTACGCGGGTAAATTGGGCGCGAAGGTGACTTGGGTGCCGTTCACGAAAACGATGCATCACGATCTGCCGGCGATGGCGGCGGCGGTGGTTGAGCGGACGAAGCTGGTCTATGTGTGCAACCCGGACAACCCGAGCGGCACGGTGCGGCCGGCGGCGGAGGTAGAGTCATTTTGTCGGGAAGTGGCGCCGCGCGCGCCGGTGTTTTTGGACGAAGTGTATCTGGAACTCGGTGAGGATTTCGCGGCGCAGACCCAGGTGCCGCTCGTGCGGGCGGGGTTGCCGGTAATCATCGGGCGTTCGTTTTCAAAGATGCACGGACTCGCGGGGCACCGGATCAGCTATGCGGTGACGACGCCGAAGCTGGCGGACGCCCTTTCGCGGATGCAGATGTCGAGCGTCAACTACATCGGTGTGGCGGCGGCGCGGGCGGCGCTGCTAGATCGGGAATTTCCAGGGTGGAGCCGGCGGAAGATCGCGGCGGGGCGGGAAAAATTTGCGGGGCTGCTCGGCGAGCTCGGGCTGAAGTTCACACCGTCGCACGGGAATTTTATCTTTCACCGCACGGGGCGGCCGATTGCGGAGTATCAGGCGCAGATGAAGGCGAAGGGATTTCTGGTGGGCTGGCCGCACGCGCCGGTGGTGGGCTTTGAGGATTGGTGCCGCACGAGCATCGGCACGGATGCGGAGATGACGGCGCACGCGGCGGCGATGCGTGAAGTGATGGCGGGGCGGGGGTGAGGCAGGGAGAAGGGTTTCTGAATCCGGAGGATTGCCGCAAAGAGGCACAAAGGGATGGGGGCTGCGGCGAGGTCTTCCTTGCGCCTAG
>JANXLP010000656.1 GCA_025355125.1 Opitutaceae bacterium
ACCGGGAAGTTTTCCCGTTTCAACTGCGCCTTCAGCTCCTCTTCTTGGCCGACGTCGGCGGCGAAGGTTACGATCTCAGCGTCGTAAGTTTCCTTAAGCCATTTAACGATGACGGACGTGTCGAGGCCGCCGGAGTATGCGAGGACGATTTTCATGGGAAAGTTAACCGCATTTGTGCGCGATGCCGCCGGAACGCGCAAAGCAAAAACCAAATTCGCGCGCAGTCGTTACGCGCAACGCCGGTCGCTTACTTCCGCGCCGACTGCGCCAGCACGGCCATGATTGCTTTCTGCGTGTGCAAGCGGTTCTCCGCTTGGTCGAAGATGATCGAGCGCGGGTTATCGAGCACCGCCTGCTCCACTTCCTCGCCGGGATGTGCCGGGAGGCAGTGCATGAAGAGCGCGTCGGGTTTCGCCGCCGCGAATAACTTCGCCGTGACCGCGTAGGGCGACATCTGGCGGATGCGCGGGGCCTTCTCCTCTTCTTTGCCCATGCTGACCCACACATCCGTGTAAACCACATCGGCGTCCTGCACCGCTTCAAACGGGTCGGTCGTAAATTGGTAGGAATCGGCCGGGAAACCTTCCCGTTTCAGCTGCGCCTTCAACTCCGCGCCCGGCGCGAAATCAGCCGGACCCGCGAGCGAGATTTTCATCCCGAAGAGATTCGCTCCGAGAATCCACGAGTTCGCCATGTTACACGCCGTGTCGCCGAGAAACGCGATCTTCCGGCCGCGCAATGAACCGACGAGATCGTCGTTCTTCGCCCAACGCTCGATCATCGTAAATGCGTCGGTGTAGATCTGGCAGGGGTGCAGGAAATCCGTGAGCGCATTGATCACCGGCACCGTGCCCGCCGCGGCCAAACGCTCGACTTCCGCGTGATCATAGGTGCGCACGACCAAGCCATGCACAAAACGCGAAAGCACTTTCGCGGTGTCTTCCACCGACTCACCGCGGCCCAACTGAATGTCGTTCCTATTAAGGAAAAGCGGATTGCCGCCCAGCTCGTGGATACCGACTTCGAACGAGACCCGCGTGCGCGTGGAAGACTTGGAAAAGATCATCGCCCACGTCTGTCCGGCCAGCACCGGCGGCACGTGGCGACCGCGCTTGGCCTTGAATTCTTTGGCCAGCGCGAAGACTTCACCCAGTTCGTGGGGCTTGAAGTCGGTCTCCTTTAAAAAGTGCTTCATTTTCGTGAAACGAAAAATCTAAAGCGGCGAATATGCGCCGCACGAGTGAAAAAACAGTGGTTTACGCCTTCGAAACAAGAGCGGCGCGGAAGATCTCCACGGAACGGGTGAGCTCGTCCGTGGTCGCGTTCAACGGCGGCAGCAAACGGATGACGTTGTTGCCCGAAGGCACCGCCAGTAGGCCGCGCTCACGCAGCGCGACAATGTAGGGCGCAGGATCGTTGGTCAGCTGCACGCCGATCAAGAAGCCGCGGCCGCGCACCGCCGCGATCTGAGCGGGAAACTCTTTCGCCAGTTGCGTGAGCGCCTCTAGCCACGCGGCGCCCGCGCGGCTCACGTGAGCCAGCAACTGCTCGCGTTCGAGCACGTCGAGCACGGCGAGACCGGCCGCGCAGGCCAGAGGCGTGCCGCCAAACGTCGTGCCATGCATGCCCGGCTGAAAAAGATCCGCCGCGAGCGGGCCAGTCCAGATCGCGCCGATGGGAAACCCGCCGCCGAGCCCCTTGGCCATGGCGATCGCATCGGCGCGGACGCCCGTGTGTTCGAACGCGTAAAATTTACCCGTGCGTCCGAGGCCGCACTGCACTTCATCGAGGAGCAAGAGCAGATTGTGCTGGTCGCACAGCCGGCGCAGCCCGAGGAGAAACTCCGTCGTGCATGGATTCACGCCGCTCTCACCCTGAATCGTTTCCACAAAAATCGCCGCCGTGTCTTCGTCGATCAGCGCCTCGAACGAAGCGAGATTGTTGAGTTCGCCAAACGAGAAACCGGGCACGAGCGGCCGGAAGCCGCGTTGAATTTTTTCCTGCGGCGTCGCGCTCATGCCGCCAAACATACGGCCGTGGAAAGCGTTCTTCGCGCAGATGACTTTGTAGCATTTACCTTCCACGCCGCCGGCTTTGTTCATGCCGTGCAGCCGCGCAAGTTTGAGCAACGCCTCGTCCGCCTCAGCGCCACTATTGCAGAAGAATACGCGACCCGGCCCCGCGTAGCCGACTAGCCGGCGCGCAAGTTCAGCCTGATTGGGATGCCGAAACAGGTTGCTCGTGTGAATGAGTTCGCCGGCCTGCCGCTGAATCGCGGCGACCCAATGCGGATGACAGTGGCCAAGCGCGCTCACCGCGATGCCCGACGTGAAATCCAGGTAGCTGTTGCCCTGATCGTCCCAAACCTGCGTGCCGCGACCACGCGTCAGCGTAAGGGCGGCGCGCGCGTAGTTCTTCATCACGTGCGCGTCATAGAGATCGGCCGTGCTGGTGCGAATGAGGGAGGGACTGTTCATCAAAAAACTTTTCTTAGCTTCGTTTTCGGTTCTGCGGATTCACCGCGGAAAAGAAAACGAGAAAGCGGGGGCCGCAACGATACAGACGACAATCGATCAGCCGTGCACAATTTCAGTGCCGATACCGCTGTCCGTGAAGATCTCAAGCAAGAGCGAGTGCGGCAGACGTCCGTCGATGAAGTGAACACGCTGCACGCCTTCTTCGAGTGCCCGCACCGCGCTGCCCACTTTTGGCCGCATGCCCTTGTCGATGACGCCTTTTGCCTTGAGGGCATCTACTTGGCTGATCTTCAGTGTCGAAATCAGCGTGGATGCGTCGGGTGGCGCAGAAAGCAGACCGGGCACGTCGCTCATATAAACCAAGCGGCGCGCGCGCAGCGCACTCGCCACGCGACCGGCCACGAGGTCGGCGTTTACGTTGTAAGGTTTACCATCGTAGCCCTCGGCGACGGGCGAAATCACTGGAATGAAACCTTCGGCGATTTCCTTTTTGATAAGCTTCACTTTCACCTCGGTCACTTCACCGACGTAGCCGAGATCGACGGTGTTGCCGTCGTCATCGGTCGTGAGTTTTTGGCAAACGAGCACGCTGTCACCAGCGAGGCCCTTGGGCTTGCCCTTGGCGGTGACGATCGCGTCGCAGACATCTTTATTCACAATCTCGTCAAGCGTGCGCTTGACGATCGCCACGGTGGCTTCGTCGGTGACGCGGAGGCCGTTGATAAAATTGGCTTTCAGGCCCGAAGATTCCATCGCCTTGGTGATGGCCTTGCCGCCGCCGTGGACCACGACGACGTTGATGCCGACGGCCGCGAGGAAGGCGATGTCGTAGGCGACGCGCGTGCGGGCGACAGGATCGGGATCGTCCATAAAACTCCCGCCGTATTTAACGACGAACGTCGATCCGCGAAAATCCTGGATGTAGGGCAACGCTTCGAGGAGCACCTTCGCCTTGGCGGTAACTTCAGCAACATTCACATTCATGGCGGATCAAAGATCGCGGCCAGAGGCCGCGTGGGACAGGAGGGGACTAAGGACAGCGTGCACGTTTTAAATCGAAGGAAAATGTCTAGTGGAGTCTGCCGCAGCATTTCCATCACATTCGCAGTGCGTAAAAACAATTTAACCAAGACAGCCTCAGCCAAAAAATCGGCTTCACTCCTAGCCGACGCGGGCCCACTTCTCGCACGTGGCAAGCACCGCTCTCATTTTCACCAATCGCGACGCTCATCGCGCCTGGCTTAACAGCCAGGCCAAACTCCCTGCGGGTTTTCGCGTGGGCACGACGCGTTTCGAGTTCATGCCACGCGAGGCGCCGAAGCCCGCGAAGATGACGCTCACGCTAATCGCACTCGACCAGCCGACCTCGGACTTCGCCGCGATGTTCACGAAAAACGCCCTGCCCGGCGCGCCGATCATCGTGGGACGCCAGCGCCTCGGCGAGGCCTCGCTCGGCGCCATCATCGTGAACAACAAAGTCTCCAACGTCTGTGCGCCCGGTGGCGTGGAAGCGGCGGAGAAAATCTGCGTCGAGCTGGCGAAACTGTTGAAGCTCGCCCCGGGACAAGTGCCGCCGAGTTCGACCGGCGTGATCGGTTGGGGATTGCCGGTTGATGCGATCATCGGCGTTTTGCCGCAGACGACGACCGCGCTCACCGGCGATTCCATCATGCCCGCCGCCGAGGGTATCGTGACAACCGATCTTTATCCCAAAGTCCGCCGCGCCGACGTGGGTGCCGGCAGCATCGTGGGCATCGCCAAGGGCGCCGGTATGATCGAGCCTAACATGGCGACCATGCTGGTTTACATTCTCACTGATCTTGCCGTGCCCCGCGACACCCGAGGTGTAAGTGCGTCTCGCCGATTTCATTGAATCACAGCAGGGTCCGATCCTGGCCGAGTGGGTGGCGTTTGCCGCTTCCTGCGCCCCTGCGGCCGTCGACATGACCAAGACAGAGCTGCGTGACCATGCGTCGCAAATGCTCGGCAACATTGTGGTGGATTTGCGATCGTACCAGTCCGAACGGCAGCGAAAGGCGAAAGCGCTCGGTGCGAAGACTGCCGACGATCACCCCGCCGGGACCGCCGCAGAAGCACACGGCGCCGACCGCGCCGCCAGCGGATTCACCGTGGAAGAAATGGCGTCGGAGTATCGCGCACTGCGTGCGAGTGTCATCCGGCTGTGGACATTGGCGAACGACGGACTGACCAGCGCCGACATTG
>JANXLP010000657.1 GCA_025355125.1 Opitutaceae bacterium
CTAGGCCGAGCGGAGAACGGCGGACTGAAGTCCGCCCTACTTCGGAACGCTCGGTGGCGTTTTCTAGTTCTGACTCGGTTCGGTTGATCGGGCGCCAGTGTAGGTTGGTCCGAGTTTCTTGGCCGCGCGCGGAGCGCACGGCCCACCTCAAAGACACGGCCCACCTCGGAATCAGGGCGCGGCGGTGATTTTGGCGAGGGTGGCTTGGAGTTCGGACTCGGGGAGCCAGCGGCCGCGGAGCATCACGCCGGCGCGTTTGGCGACGTTGGCGATGTCGGTGAGCGGGTTGGCTTCAAGGAGGACGAGGTCGGCGCGGTGGCCGGGGGCGACGAGGCCGAAGGTGTCTTTGGCTTTGAAATACTCGCCGACGTTTTTGGTGGCGGAGCGGAGGATTTGGTAAGGTGTGAGGCCGGCGGCGACGTTGGCCTGCATCTCGCGGTGGATGGAAAAACCGGGGACGCTAAACTCCTGCGGCGCATCGGTGCCGAAGAGAATCGTGACGCCGCCGTCGGAGAGGGCTTTGAGGACGGTCTGGCGGTTGGCGGCGATCTGGAGGGCGCGGGTTTTGGAGAATTTCGGATCAGACGTGCGGCGCTCGTAAACGGATTTCCAGCGGGCCACTTCCTTGGCGGGCATGTAGCGGAGCTCGGGGTAGGCGAGGAGTTTTTCGAGGTCGGCGGCGCCGATGATGGTTTCCCAGAGCGGCATGGTGGGGACGACGGCGGTGCCGGTGTCGCGGGTGAGTTTCACGATGGTGGCGAGCTTGGCGGGATCGACGGGCTCGGTGTCGGCGCCGAGGTATTCGATGTAGCCGTCGAGGTGATCGACGGTTTCCTGGCGGCGCTCGATGGCGTGGATGAGGCCGACATCGGCGGGGATGTGGCCGGCGAAACGGATTCCGACCTCGTTGGCGGTCTTGGCCATGGCGTCGTAAACTTCGCGTTTTACGCCCGGGTGAACTTTGAGGAGGTCCCACCCTTCGGCCTTTTGCTGACGCACGCGCTGCTCGGCGGCGACGGGTGAGAGCACGGCGTTGGCGCCGTTGCCCGTGAAGCTGGGTCCGGCGAGGTAGAGCGAGGGGCCGGTGATGGTGCCGGCTTTCACTTGGTCGCGAAGTTCGAGCTGGCCGGGCCAGCCCAACATGCCGCGGACGGTGGTGACGCCGTTGGCGACGAAGAGAAAATAGACCTGCTCGATGTAGGCCTGCGAGGAGCCGAGCGGCGGGTTGTGACCGTGCATCTCGCCGAGGCCGGGAATGAGGAATTTGCCGGCGCCGTCGATGCGGTGGGCGTCAGCGGGGATTTTTACGGTGGCGGTGGGGCCGACTTGGACGATGCGGTCGCCGGTGACGAGAACGGTCTGGTGGGCGAGGACGCGCTCGGTGTCCATGGGGAGGACGGAGATGTCGATGAATGCGGTGGTGACGGGGGCGGCGGCGCAGACGGGAATTGCCGTCAATAACATCAACACGCAGGACAGAATTTTTGGCCGGGATTTCATGGTCGTGGGGCTCCGATTGAGCGCGGAGGGGATTCGCCGCGCGGGTTAAGGAAAACTTCACGACCACTTTCCGCCAATCGCAAGCCGGCGGATTCGCCGAAAGCGTCCGCGCTACCGGTTCAAAGCCTGAGCGCCCTTGATCACTTGCTCCCACTGGAGCGCGGGGCCGGGGTCGGTCTTGTTGGTCTGGATGTGGTAGTGGCCGAGGACGCCTTTGTAGGCGGCGAGTTCGGCGTCGGGCAATTTGTGATCGAGGACGTTGCCGGCAGCGTCGCGGGGGACGTCGAGTTTGATCTGCGGAAACACCCGGGCGAGCGTCGCGGTGAGCTTGATGAGCGCGGCGTATTGCTGCGGCGTGAAGTCGTATTGGACGAGCTCCTCGCCCTGCACGGTGCCGTGGATGGGCGAGGGGCGGGCGGGGCGACCGACGAAGTTTTTCACGCGGAGCATGGGGTCGCCGACACGGGCGGGGATGGTGATGACCGTCTGCCCCTGCGCGTCGCGGCCATACCATTCATCGAGGACTTTGGTGTCGCCGGGGCGGTAGGCGCCCATGTTGGCGATCTCGATGCCGATGGAGCGGTCGTTGGAAACGGTGGCGTGGCGGGCGCGCTCTTTGAGGTCGAGCGTCTGGTAAATGGTGCCGTCGAGATCCAACATGAAGTGGATGCTGAGGCCGCGGTGGTCGTGGAGGACGTTGAAGCAGGTTTTGCTGAGGCCGCAGACGTCGTAGTGGAGGACGAACTGGTCCACGACGTTTTGGAGCTGCGGGAGCGTCCAGCCGCCGCCGCGGATTTTTTCGATTTCGTCGGGGGCGAGTTTGTTGGTGCGAGCGCTGTAGCGGTTGGGCATCGTGATGTCTTTCACGGCGGCGATGGTCTTCTCGTAGCTGCTCTCGGCGAAGGGGCTGAAGCGGCGTTCGACGCGGTAGGCGTCATAGCCGCCCGCGTCCATCCAGGTGACGACGGGCGTGCCGGTGTGGAAGAGCTGGCCGGCGACGACGATCTCATCGCCTTTGCGCTTGGCGGGTTTGCCCGGGTAGGTGAAGCAGCCGGAGAAGAGGAGCAGGGCGGCGCACGCTAGGGCGACGGAGGCAAAGTGGAGCGGGCGGCGGTTCATGATGGAGGTGTGCGAAGACCGCGGGGTGGGGTCAACCCGCCCACATCGGGCGGTTTCCAAGGCGGTGCATGGCGGCTAGACGAGCAGGCCGGCCCGGCGTTTCAGGGCGAGGACGCGGCGGTAGGAAACATCGATGCGGGCTTCGGTGAGACGGCCGGACTCGACGGCGCGCACGAGGATATCGACGGCCTTGTGGGCAATGGCGGGGTCGTAGGTGAGGTTGTTGCCGAAGCAGAGCACATCGATGCCGGCCTCGATGGCGGTGGGCACGGATTTCTCGAGGCCGTAGTGGTGGGAGATGGCCTTCATCTCCATGTCGTCGGAGGTGATCACGCCGTCGAAACCGAGCTTCTCGCGGAGGATGCCGGTGATGATTTT
Organism: Opitutaceae bacterium; assembly: GCA_025355125.1. Classification (GTDB taxonomy): domain Bacteria; phylum Verrucomicrobiota; class Verrucomicrobiia; order Opitutales; family Opitutaceae; genus Tous-C4FEB. The sequence continues at coordinate 2,998 of JANXLP010000657.1, forward strand.
GTGCGAGAGCGTGGCGGGGAATTCCGGGTCGAGCTTCGCGTTAAAAACGTGAGCGGTCATGATCGAGTCGCAGAGGCCGGCGGCGATGAGCGTCTGGAACGGGAGGAGTTCGCGTTCGTGCCAGGTGGCGGTGACATCGACGAGGCCGAGGTGGGTGTCGCCGGTGGCGCTGCCGTGGCCGGGGAAATGTTTGGCGCAAGTGAGCACGCCGTGCGCGCGATGGGCGCGGACGAATTCGGCGGCGTGGCGCGCGACGGCGGCGGGATCGGCGGAAAAGCTGCGGCGCTTGCCCTTGATGATCGGGTTGTCGGGATGCGCGTCGAGGTCCACAACGGGCGCGAGGTTCAGGTTGAAGCCAAGCCCGGCGAGGGTCTGCGCCGTGGTTTCCGCATGGCGGTAGGTTTCGGCGGACCGGTCGAGCGCGCCCAGTTCCTGATGGGAAATACTCGCGGGGAAACCGTAGGCGGGTTTCAGGCGATTCACGCGTCCGCCCTCTTGGTCGATGGAGGTGAGCAGCGGGATCGCGGCGTGCGACTGGAGGTGCGCGAGCAACGCCTTCACCTGGGCGGGCGACTCGATATTGCGGCGGCGCGGGCCGGAATCGATGGTGCCGCCCGCCATCTCTTGATCGAAGAGGATAACTCCGCCGATGTGGTGCTCGCGGATGTCGCGGATGATGACCTCGCATTCGGCGGGCGCACAGCCACGGAAACCGACGTTGAGGAGCTGGCCGATTTTTTCGCGGAGAGTGGGGGACGTGGGCATGGGGGCGACAGCGGACATGACGAGCGGTTCGCGAAGAGCGGGTGCGGCGGTGGGGAACGAATCTAGAGTTTTACAACGCCGATGCCGGGACGATCAGGCAGGGTGATCTTGCCGTCCACGATGGTGGCGCCGGCGAAGGCGTCGTTCTTGATGAGGACGGCGCCGTCGAGATCGGCCCAGTCCACGAGCGGCGAGAGTTGGGCGGCGGCGGAGATCGCGCAGGAAGTTTCCGTCATACAGCCGAGCATGACCTTGAGGCCGAGCGCGCGGGCGAGCATGATCATCTTGTGCGCCTCGCGGAGGCCGGTGCACTTCATGAGCTTGATGTTGATGCCGTCGAAGACGCCCACGGCGCGGCGCACATCGGCGAGGCGTTGCACGCTCTCGTCGGCGATGAGGGGCAACGGGCTGCGCTCGCGGAGCCAGGCGGTGTCGGCGAGCTGATCCTTGGGCATGGGTTGCTCGATGAAAACGACGCCGCGTGGGGCCAGCCATTCGATCATGCGCAACGCCTCGGCGGGATCACGCCATCCTTGGTTGGCATCGACGGTGATGGGACGGTCGGTGACGTCGCGGATGGCGTCGATCATCTCGCGGTCGTTGGTGCCGCCGAGCTTTACCTTGATGATTTTATAGGGTGCGGCCTCGAGGGTTTTTTGGCGGACCATCTCGGGGGTATCGATGCCGATAGTGAACGACGTCACGGGCGTCTTCGCGGGATCGAGTCCCCAGATGCGATACCACGGCGCGCCGAGTTTTTTTCCGACCCAGTCGTGCAGGGCGATGTCCACGGCGGCCTTGGCGGCGGTGTTGCCGGGGGCGAGCGCGTCGATGGCGGGCAGGATTTCTTCCAACTGAAAGGGATCTGTGACGTGGCTGAGGTCCAAGCGCCCGAGAAAAGCCGCCGCCGTGGCCTGACTCTCCCCGAGGTAAGGGGGCATCGCAGCTTCGCCGTAGCCGATGACGCCCTCGTGCTCGATTTCAACGAGCATGGCCGGCGTCGTGGTGCGCGAAGCGGTGGCGATGGTGAACGCGTGGCGCAGCTCGAGGGTGAGGGGTAAGAGGCGAAGTTTCATCCGGAGAATCGGCAGTGGAGCAGAAAGACAGCGAGGGGTTGCACAACTCAAGCGTGGGCTCACGGCATGGGCCGTTCGGCCCGGTTTTAACTGAGGGGAAATTACGCTTGCGCGAGACGCGTTGGCACCTAGCTTCCGTCGTTCCGTGTTAGTCCCCATCGTCTAGCCCGGTTAGGACGTCTCCCTTTCACGGAGATAACCGGGGTTCGAATCCCCGTGGGGACGCCAATTTCTAAAGGCCCGTAACTCTAGTGAGTTACGGGCCTCTTCGTTGTTGGTGGCCTTGAAGTAAGAATGCCGGTAAGAATAGATTCGTCAAGGTGCGACGATGTTTTGCGATGACGCAGACGACGGGCGGAGAGGCTGGCGGAACGCGGAAAATCCCTGCTCACTGGCCCCGAAACCGGAAGACTTACACCGTTCGCAGAAACTGGCGCGCGCGTTGCATGAGTGTCACTCGACCGTTCGATGACGGCACGGAGGAAACGGCAGAATTCACGGCCGATGCGATCCTTTCGAGCGAGACGGTCGGAAACTCCCGACTCAATTCGGCTCCGGCAAACGCGACATCTTCCGATTTCCAAAGGGTCGGTGTCGTGGAGGATGTGGGTTCGTTTTCTTTATCCATTGGCACCGTTAAATGTCTCCTGCCTTTGCGTGGTTTCAAGCGACCAGAACGCGATTCTGGCGGTTGAGGGAAAATCTCCGGTGGGCGGATAGGTGCCAGACCGGGTCGGCCGGTGCCCGGCTGCCATCACAGATGGCCCGCCTCCCTGAAGGAAAAGAATCCGCGGCCTAGCAGCCTGTCGGACTTAGGCCGTTCAAGGCGTTTGTAGCTCGATATTTGATCTTTTTGAAAAATATTTTCGCGAATATCGCACGGTGGATGCCTTAAATTTCTAAGTCCGACAGCCTGCTAGCGGGTCGGATTTCACATCACCGACGATTTATGCTGAGTGCCGGATTATGCCAAGGAGGCGGCGACGCAGCGGGCTGTTTCAGAGCGAAATCAACCCCGCCGCGCGATTGAGAACTTGGGATAATCATTGGGACTCCAGGAACGATAGCAGCCGGGAGAACCGCAGCGGATCGCGTTTGCGGCGCGGAGCGCCGGGCTGCTCAAGCAGCTCCATGCACTCGCGTTTCATTTTGATGTCCGCCTGCACGTAGGTGTGTGTCACGGCCGGTTGCTCGTGGCCGAGCCAGAGGGCGATGACTTCGAGCGGGACGCCGGCTTGGAGCAGGTGCATCGCCGTCGAGTGCCGCCACGTGTGCGGAGTGATCCGACGGCCTCGCAATGAGGGACAAGCCTGTTCCGCCTTGTGCACGGCGAGATCGAGGCGAAGGGCGATGCCTTCGCGGGTCAGCGCAGCACCCTGTCGGTTCGTAAAAAGCGGTCGGTCGTGTGGCACCTTGTTCGTTTTCACGTGCTCGCGAAGCTGGGCCATCAGATCATTTGCCACGGGCACCGCTCGCTCCTTCCGGCCCTTGCCGTGCAGTCGCACAAATTTATCCCGCACGTCGTCCGGGGTAATTTTTGCGGCCTCGGAAATACGGGCGCCGGTCTGGTAAATCAGACTGAAGAGCAGGTGGTCGCGCCGCCCGAAGCTCATGGTGGTGTCGATGGCGGCGAGCACCGCCGTGACTTCCTCCCGGTTCATGAAGCCGAGCACCGGCTTCGTCGTGCGTTTGCAGGGGATGGCCAGAATCCGCTGGCTGGCGACCGCGAAAGCGGGACCGGAATAGGCCAGCGCGAAATGCGCGAAGGCCCGGATGGCGGCGAGCCGGGCGTTGCGGGTGCGCACGCTGTTGCCTCGCCCGCGTTCCAAGTGATCGAGAAACGCGAGAATATCGTCGGCGGCAAACTCCCGGAAGGTGAGCTGATCGATCGTGCGGCGGTGGCGTTCGGCGAGGAACCGAAGCAGCAGCCGAAAGGTGTCGCTGTAGGCTTCGATCGTGAGCGGGCTGACGTTGCGTTGCGTGCGGAGATGGTCGGTGAAGAAGCGTTCGATGAGAACGGAAAATGGATTGGAGGTCATGGCTGGGAAGCGGAGGAAGTTTGCTCACGTTGAAAGCGTTGAAAGCGCTGCGCCGCACCCTGCAGCGAGGAACAGTCGGGCGAGACATACCACCAGGTGGCGTTGAAACTCTTGTGACCCATGTAGCGCGACAGCAGCAGAAGGTAGTGCGGCACCGGCGTGGCGCGGCGGCTCCAGGCGGAGATCAGGCGAGTGGCGAAGGTGTGCCGCAGATCGCCCAAGCGAACCATCGGACGTGCCCCGTTGGGCTCGATGCCGCGAACCACCAAGTCAAAAAACTCGCCCACCTTCTGGGGCGTGAAAGGTATCCCGCGCCGGGCCACGAAAAAGTGCTCGCCGAACGGAATGATCCGTCGTCGCGCCGCCTGGTAGCGTTCCAGCGCCCGCACGACCGTCGGGTGGAGCGGCAAGATCCGCTGCGGGCTGAATTTGGTGGGGCGGACCACCATCGTGCCGGCCCGGAAGTCGAAGTCGGCGAGCCGCAGCTTGCACGCCTCGGCCGGACGAAGCCCGGTGCAAAACACCAGCCCGATCATCGTCTCGAAGGTCAGCGGCCGGAGAGCCGTGTGGTGACACCGGTGAGGCAGAGACCGTGATTGCGCCATCATGAGGCGAATCTGTTCAGGCGTGTAGATGTGGGGCTGCCGCCGAACCAAGGTCGGGCCGAGCAGCCGCGCCGGCGGTAGCTCGGTGCGTGGCTCGAGCGCCGCGAGGAAGCGTGCGAGATTGCGCACCGCCTGGTAGCGCATGGCCTGATAGCCGAATCGGTTGTGGCCCGTCGAAGTGGCCCAGCGCAGCGCGAGCGCGGCCGTGAGCAGCTGGCCCGAGGCCTCGCGGTCGGCGAAAGTCGCGAAGCCCCGTAGATGAAAAGCTTGGACTCTCAGGACAAATCCGAGTTTGCGGCGATGAGCGAGATACGCGCGCACCCGTGAACGCATGGTGGTGGGCTTCATGACGTGAGGGGCCAGGGCTGGACGAGCGCGCGCAGGTCGGAGACGGCGACGTCGGTGTAGAGGCTGGTGGTCATGAGATCCTGATGACCAAGCAGGTCGCCGATCTCGCGCATGTCCGCCCCGTGCGCCCGAAGGCGGGTGGCGAAAGTCCGCCGCAGGACGTGCGTTCCTCCGTAAGCGCCAGGAAACCCGCAGCGACGATAACCCCGGCGCATGGCCATCCGCACGCAATGCGTGCTGACCGGGGTTCCGGTCAGCTTGGCGTGCCGCAAAAAAATCCGGTCACTGCGGCTCTCGCCGCGAAAGCGTTGGATGTAGTGGCGGAGCACGGCGCGCACCGTCGCCGGCAGCGGGACGATGCGCGCAACTCCGGTCTTCATCACCGGCACCCGGACAAAGCCGGCCGCCCAGTCGAGGTCGGGCAGCCGGAGGTGGACGACCTCGCAGTTGCGCAGCCCCATCGCGATCATGCAGAGCGCCGCGGCGTGCTCGCAGCAGCCTTGCGCCGTCCGCCGGTCAAACGAGCGGAGCAGCTTCTTCCATTGGGTATCGGTGAGTCCTCCCGGACTGTAGTGCTGGCGGTAGTTGGGGATCTTCGGGACGGCCTGCACCAGTTGCGCCGGACAGGCACCCCGAAGTTGAACGAAGCCGAGAAACCGTCGCAACGCACCGAGGCGTGTCTTGGCATAGCCGGAAGCGTGGCCCTCGGCGCAAAGTTCGGCGTAGCGCCAAATATCTTGCGGACGGACATCGCTCCAGCGCGCGGCGCCATCCCCGAACTGCCACGACAAATAACGCCGTGCATAAGCGGCATAGCCTTCAGCCGTGAGTGGCGCGAAGCCGCGATGGTCCGTCAGGAAAGCAGCAAAGTCCCTGAGCCAAAAACTCCAAGGCTCACCCGGCTTCACTGCGTAACGCTGGCGGAACTTGAGCCAACGATACAGAGCCCCACAGAAAGATCTAAACGTCGGCCGGGGCACGATGGCGCGTCCCAGTCGGGGAACCTCATGCCGAGTAATGCTGGTCAGCTTCCGCTGGTGGACGGCGAGCCAGTCGGCGGTGCGAACCAGGTAATAGCGATATTGAACGATCGCGGCCGCGGCGTAGCCTTGTTCGCGCATGTGCGCCGTAAACGCACCGTCGATGAGTTGGAGGTCAGCAGCGTCAGCCTTGCGGCCAATGCGGTAGTGTGCGGCGCCGGGGCCGAAACGGGATTTATTGGGCATAGACCACCCACCACGGCACCGAAGAATGAGCGTCGCGAACGGATTGGGAGTGGCGCGACACCCTTCAAATTATGCCAAGTCCAAGATGGGTGACGCCTCAGTCTTTCCTCTAACGCGCCCCCTGCGCCGCCGTCTCCTTGGCATAATCCGGCACTCAGCATAAGTCGTG
>JANXLP010000693.1 GCA_025355125.1 Opitutaceae bacterium
GCCGGTTTCGCCGCCGCGCCCGGCCGGGATATCGTGCGCCTGCACGCCGATGTCGTGATCGAGACTACCGGCTGGCTCGGCCAGCTCGTGGCCGCCGCCACCTCGCAACCGCAGGCCGGCGTCGTCGGCGTGCGCTTCGTGTATCCCGACGGCCGCATTCAATCCGAGGGCCGCACGATCATCAGCGGCCTCGGAATGCACCCGCAACATTGCGTCCGCCGCGCGTTTCAACCCGACGGCGCACCCGGAAAAATCGAGGAAGTGGACACCGTGCCCGGTGCGCTCGCCTACTACCGGCGCGAGGTGATCGACCGTGTCGGCGGGCTCGATGAGACCTATGCTGCGGCGTGGATGGAGGACGACGATTTCTGCATCGGTGCGCGGCACGCCGGCTATAAAGTTTACGTCCACGCCGGCGTGACGGCCCTGCATATCACGCGTTCACAGCCGCCCGGTTTGCAGGCTCACGTGGCCAACAGCGAGGCGCAGCTCACCCATCTCACCGGCGGCGGCAAGCACCGCGCCAACCGCATCCAGGCAGACTACTGGGAAGCCAAGTGGGGCTGGCACCCCTACGGCCCTGACCTCGGCGAAATCCGCCGGCTGCACGGTGCGACGGAAATCTGCTGGCAGATCGGCGAGCGCCTGCGCTTCCGGCCTTCGTCCGAGACGCCTTCGGTGGACTGCTGTCTCGTCACCTGGAACACCCTTCCGCTCCTGCGGCGCTGCCTCGAGAGCCTCGCGCTCACGCGCTATCCCGCCGACCGGCTCACGGTGATCATCACCGACAATGCCAGCACCGACGGCACGCCTGAATATCTCGCCGCCCTCGCGCCCACGTTTCCCTTTCCACTCCGGGTGGTGCCGCTTGCCGTCAACACCGGCGCACCCGTCGGGCTCAATTTCGCCATCATCGCCGGCGATGCCGAACTCGTGGCGCGTCTCGACGACGATATTGTGCTGCCGCCCGACTGGCTTGCGCCGCTTGTCACTGGTCTGCTCCGCCGCCCCCACGCCGGTTGCATCGGACCAAAGATAATCAACGACGACGACACCGGCAGTATCCAGTGCGGCCCCTACCGCCACTATCCCTCGCACTACGGTCACGACGACGAGCCCGATGCCGGCCAGGCCGATTATACCGCGCGCACCACGCATGTGCGCGGCTGCTGCAACCTCTACCGCCGCGATGTTTTCGCCCGCTGTGGGCTTATGGATGTGCGCTACAGTCCGAGCCAGTTCGATGATCCTGACCACCACCTAGCGCTACTCCAGGCCGGCTACGAAATTCTTTACGAAGGTCGGGTGCGCGTCGTGCACAAACTCAACAACGGCCTCGCACGCTCTCCCGCGGCCATCGCCAACCAGCGCGCCAACCAGTCTAAGATGCGTGGCAAGTGGGGCGCCGATGCTTACGAAATTCTGGAGCGCTCGCTCGATCTTTCCCGCGAGGGCCGCTACCTCCCCGACGACTGGGACACCGCCGAATGGCTCGCACGCGGCCCCGCGCCGGCGAGCTACCCCCGCCGGCACCCGCGCATCCGCGAGACGATGACCGGGCTGATCTATCCAATCTACGATGAACTCTGCTCCGCCGAGACCTCGGCTGCGGTCGCTGCGTTGATCGATGAACACCTCGTCCTCGCCGACCTCTGCCGGCGCAATCACGCACCCCGCCAAGCCATCGAGATCCTGCATGTCGCGGCGTGCCTCGCGCCCCAGCGTATCGAGGTGCTCGCCGCGCTGGCCGACGGCTACCGCGCGATCGGGCAGGGCTCCCTTGCCGTGCTGATCCTGCGCCGCGCGCGGCTGCTTGCACCCGACCATCCTTTGCTCGTGGCGACATCGTCCGAGGAAATCTCCGGGCGGCCCACGCTGGCGCTGATCTCGCGTGTGAATATGATCGGCGAGAATGGCGTGACGGCAGAGGGTCCGGCGACCGTATCGGCAGTCGGTGGGTTGCGCGTGCTCATGGTGAACACTTTTGAAAATCGCCTCTCCGGCGGGGACATGCACCAGGTTAAAAAGACCCGCCAGTATCTCCAAACGCTCGGCGTGCATGTAGATCTCTGCTGCACACCTCGACCCGATCCGCGCGGCTACGATGTCGTCCATTTTTGGAACACCTGGTTTCCGGCGCAGACGCTTGCTCAGATTAAAGCCGTCCGCGTATGGCGCCCGGATATGCCCATCGTGCTCTCCCCGATCTTTTGGGACATGAGCGAAAAATGCTGGGCCGATCTCGCCGTGCCCCAGCTTTTCGCGCAGTCCGCCTCGCCCGCGCAGCTTGCCGAGCGGCTCCAGCAGATGGCCGCCGGAACCCTGCGCGTGAACGGTCGCACGCGTGATGCCGCGGGCGAGCCCAACTACCGCGGTTATCACGCCTACCAGCGGGGAATCTTCCGATTGGTCGATCACCTCCTCCCGCAGAGCCGGGCCGAGCTGGCCAACCTCAAAAAAATCCATGGTGTAGAGCTGCCGTCTACGCTGATACATAACGGCGCCGAGACTGCGGTCTTTGATCAGGCCACGCCCGATTGGTTTGTGCAGACGCACGGCATGAAGGATTTCGTGCTAATTGTAGGCCTCGTCGAGCCGCGAAAAAACCAGCTCATGCTTCTCCATGCGCTGCGCGACACGGGGCTCCCGGTCGTCGTCGTCGGGCGCCACTACGATCACGTCTATTATCAACTCTGTCGCAAATTCGCGCCGCCCGGCACGCTTTTCATCGACCACCTGGCGCACGAGCAGCTGGCCTCCGCGTTCAAAGCGGCGCGTGTCCATGCGCTGCCCAGCTGGATGGAGTGCGCCGCATTCGTGAACGTCGAGGCGGCGCTCTGTGGTTGCGCGCTCGCCGTCAGCGACCGCACTTCGGAAAAAGAATACTTCGGTGCCGACGCCTATTACTGCGATCCGGGTAACGTGGATTCAATCCGCTCCGCCGTGCTCTCCGCCCACCGCAACCACAAGGCCGACGCGCCGAAACGCGCCCGGCTCGTCGAACAGTTCCGCAGCCGTTTCACGTGGCAGCAGGCGGCGGAGTCGACGTTGGCTGGCTACGAGGCTGCGCTGGCTTCGCGCCGTTCGGCCGCGCGCGCGGCCTGAACGC
>JANXLP010000707.1 GCA_025355125.1 Opitutaceae bacterium
ACCTGAGCCACTCGCGGGGCGGGATAAAATCGGTGCCGTGCGAGGTGTAGGCGGCGACGATGTCGCGGGTGGGGCGTTCGTAGTAGGGCGAGTCGTGAAAGAGGAGGCGGCGGTTGCGATGGGGCAGGCGGCGGGCGGGTAGGCCGACCCGGCGGCAGATGGCGGGAAAATCCGTGCCGAGGTTCTCCATGCGGGCGACGAAATCGACGGCGGCCTCGCCGCGGACGCTAAGCCAGTCGAGCTGCGGGCTCCAGCCGTGGATGTGGGGCGAGACCTCGCCGCCACAACTGCGGGCGGCGTAGAGATCGGGCTGGGCGAGGGCGGCCTCGACCCAGGCGGCGAAGCTGCGCGGGCCGCCGCGGGCATCGAAGAGAAAGAGCTTGGAGTTTTTGGCGCGGCTCTTTTTTAGCTGATAATTGTAGTCGGAGAAGAGGCGGTCCCAGGGGTTGCGGACGATGGCGAATTTGAAGTAGTCCGCACAGATGTCGGCGGGTTGCTCGGCGGCGTAGCGCGCGAGGTCCTTGTGATCCTGCCAGTCTATGCCGAAGACGCGGTTGATGCTATTCCCGGCGGTCCTCGGGAGGTGGGCGAATATGCAACGATAGTGATGGCTGATCATGCCGGGTGAAACGCGGCGGCTCAGGTCTCCGCAGTTCGGAGGGCATTTACGAGATGACCCGTAAAAAATTTCGCCGATATTGGCGGCGATGGGCTACGTGTGGAGGTGTTTCGGCGAGGGCGAGGGCGAGGGCGAGGGCGAGGGCGAGGGCGAGGGCGCGGTGCGCGGGCGCGGTGCGCGGGCGCGGGCGCGGTTCGGGCTTGGGCGTGGCTTGGAGGGCGGGTCGGAGACACCGCCCTACTTTCCCTGCTGGCGGTCGTAGAGGGAGCGGTAGAGCTCGTTGCCGGCGTGTAGCTCGGCGTGGGTGCCGCTGGCGACGATGTGGCCTTGGTCGAATACGAGGATCTTGGTCGCGTCGCGGATCGTGGAAAAACGGTGGGCGATGATCAGGACGGTTTTTCCCACCATGAGTTTTTTGAGGGCCTGCTGAATCGCGGCTTCGCTTTCGCTGTCGAGGGCGCTGGTGGCCTCGTCGAGGATGAGGATGGGGGCGGCGCGGAGGAACGCACGGGCGAGGGCGAGGCGTTGCTTTTGTCCGCCGGAGAGACGGGCGCCGCGCTCGCCGACGACGGTGGCGTAACCCTCGGGAAAGCCGCAGATGAAGTCGTGGGCGAAGGCGGCGCGGGCGGCGGCTTCGACGTCGGCGACGGAGGCTTCGGGGCGGGCGATGAGGAGATTGTTAAAGATGGTGTCGTTGAAGAGCACGGGGTCCTGCGAGACGACGGCGATATTGCGGCGGAGGTCGGCGAGGCGAAGCGAGCGGAGGTCGTGGCCGTCGAGCGTGACGCGCCCGGCGACGGGATCGAAAAAACGCGGGACGAGATTGGCGAAGGTGGATTTGCCGGCGCCGCTGGGACCGACGAGGGCGCAGACCGTGCCGGCGGGAATGGCGATGGTGATCTCGCGTAGCACAGGCTCCTGCGCTTGATAGGCGAACGACACCTTTTCGAAGGCGAGCGCGCCGGAAGCGCGCGGGAGCGGAAGGGCGTTGGGTGCATCCCTGATGGGCACGGGTGCGTGCAATACTTCCTCGATGCGGTCCAACGAACCGATGCCTCGTTTCAAATCATTGTTCAGGCTACCGAGTTTCTTGATCGGCTCGTAGCTGGCGTAGAGCGCGGCCAGAATGGTTGTAAACGTAGTGAGCGAAAGGTGGGCGCGGTAAGCATAGACGAGCGTGATCGAGATACCGATGGTTGAGATCACCTCAATGAGTGGCGTGAGCAGTTTTTCATATTTTACGAACTTCATCTGAACACGAATAAGCGTCTGGGAGACCGTGCGGAAGCGACCGATCTCGCGCGACTCGAGGCCGTAGGCGCGGACCTCGCGGGTGGCGGAAAGGTTTTCCGTCATGCAGTTGGTGACGGCGCCGAGTTCGCGCTGAATATGGCCGGCGCGCTTGATGAGTTTTTTGCCGATGTAGCGGATGGGCAAGACGGAGAGAGGGACTATCGAAAGGGTCACGAGCACGAGGACGACGCCCTGCGTGGAATAAGCCTGATAGATCAGGAAGCCGATGGCGCCGAGCAGGGTCGCCGGGCTCTTGATGATCTCATTGGCGGTGTTGGTGAGCGTCGCCTGGAGTTGGTTGGCGTCGGCGAGGCCGCGGGAAAGCAGATCGCCGGTCGAGCGCGTCTGAAAAAACGAGAGCGGCAAAATCTGGAGCTTGGCGAAATAATCGAGGCGGATGGTCTCGAGCACGCGCGTGCCGACGAGTTGGATGAGGTAGCTGTTGAGATAACCTGCGACGCCACGAATGACGAAGATGGCGGGCAACCAGAGGGCAATCAGCCACAATTGCAGCGTGGTGAGTTCGCGGTTGATGAATGGCTTGGGCTTGAAATCGGCGCGTTGCTCGGGCGTGAGCAGTTCGGTGAATTGGCGCTCAAGGCGGGCGTCGATCTCCTCGCGTGCGGCGCTGTTGGCCTTGAAGTCCTCGGCGGCACGGGAGAGCAGCGGCTCGAAACGCGTGAGCTGTGCGGGCGTAAGCTGAAGTTTTCTCGTGAGCTGATTTTGGTCCCAATGCTCCGGCAGGGTCGTTTTTTCCTGGCCGAAGATAATGGGGAAAATCGTCTTGGCCATCAACGGCACACCTGCGCCGTAGGCCAGGCCATAGATGATGCCGCAGATAATAGCCGCCGCGAGCAGACCTCGATGCGGGCGCAGGTAACTGAAGTAGGGGCGGAAACGACTGAGCATGGACGCAGTGAGACGGCAGGCGGAATCAGTCCTTCGACGAGCGCACGTCGAGGGCGTCGCGGAGGCCGTCGCCGAGGAAGTTTAATGAGAAAAGCGTGAGCGAGAAGACGCCTCCGGGGAACACGAGGAGCCACCAGAACTCTTCCATTTTTTCGGCGCCGTCTTTGATGAGCACGCCCCAGGAACTCATGGGCGGTTGCACACCCAGGCCGAGGAAGCTGAGGAACGCCTCGAGTAACATGACAGCAGGAATCGTAAGCGTGGTATAAACGATGATCGGGCCGAGGATGTTGGGGATCATGTGCCGGAAGATGATCCGGCGTTTGCCGAGGCCGAGGGCGCGGGCGGCTTCGATGTATTCCATTTTTTTGATGGAGATGATCTGGCCGCGGACGATGCGGGCCATGGTGAGCCACTCGACGGCGCCGATGGCGAAGAAGAGCAGGAAGATGTTTCGCCCGAAGAACACCATGAGCAGGATCACGAAGATCGTGAAAGGGAGGGCATACATGATGTCCACGAGGCGCATCATGACGGCATCGATCTTGCCGCCGAAGAAACCGGCGACGGCGCCGTAGGTGACGCCGATGGCGAGGGCGACGAAGGTGGCGACGAGGCCGACCATGATCGAGATGCGGCCACCGAAGAGAATGCGGGAAAAGAGGTCGCGGCCGAGGGTATCGGTGCCGAGCCAATGCGCGGCGCTCGGGGCAGACGCGCCGAGGTCGAGATTTTGGTCCTGGTAGGACTGGGCGAAGAACGGTCCGAGGGCGCAGAGGACGCCAAGGACGAGGAGGGTGGCGCCGCCAAAGACGGCGAGTTTGTTTTTGCGCAGACGCGACCAGGCGTCGTGCCAGAGGGAATTGCCGGTTTCGATCTGGGCAGGCGTTACGACGGCGGAGGGAAAAGTGGCGGGGCTCATTCGAATTTGAGTTTCGGGTTGAGCCAGATCTGGACGACATCGACGACGAGATTGAGGACGACGATGAGCGTCGCGTAGAGGATGACGGTGCCGAGGACTAGGGTGTAGTCGCGGTTGAAGGCGCTGTTGACGAACTCGCGGCCGAGGCCGGGGATTTGGAAGATCGTCTCGATGACGAAGGAGCCCGTGAGGATGCCGGCGATACCGGGCCCGAGGAAGGAGACGACCGGGAGTAGGCCGCCGCGAAGGGCATGCTTGAAGACGATGCGGAGTTCACTGGCGCCTTTCGCGCGGGCGGTGCGGATGTAGTCTTGGTTGAGGACCTCCAACATGCCGCCGCGGGTGAGGCGGGCGATGTAGGCGGCGTAAACACAGCCGAGGGTGAGGCAGGGAAGGATGCGGTCCGAGGGTCCATACCAGCCGGAGGCGTTGAGCCATTGGAAGTGGATCGCGAAGGTGAGGACGAGGAGCGGGCCGAGGACGAAGGTGGGAACGCAGATGCCGACCATCGCGACGGACGAGCACAGGTAATCGAGCCAGCTGTTGCGCTTCACGGCGGCGAGGGTGCCGAGGGTGATACCGATGATGAGGGCGACGGCGAGGGACAGGAAGCCGAGTTCCAAGGACGTGGGGAGCTTGTCGCCGATGATCTCGTTGACGGTGCGGTTGGGGTATTTGAAGGACGGTCCGAGGTCGCCGCGCAGGAGGCTGCCGAGGTAGTCGAGGTATTGTCGGTAGAGAGGTTTATCGAGGCCGTAGTGGGCCTCAAGGTTGCGGAGAATTTCCGGGGTGACGGCTTTCTCGGCGGTGAAGGGGCCGCCGGGCACGAAGCGGATCATGAAGAACGTCGCCGTGATGATGACCAGGAGGACAGGTATGATCTGAAGCAGTCGGCGGAAGGTGAAACGAAGCATGGTGCGGCGTTGGGCGGAGGGCGGAAAATGGAAGAGAGAGCACAGAGGGAAACGATGGCAAGCGCGCGGCGGTGGGGAAATGGAGGGGGCTCAGGTGGAGCGGGCGTAGGTGAGCGATCTTACACCGAGGGGGGGACGAAACGCTCACGCGTTCCGCTACGTGGGCAGACCACGGAGACGGACCACTCGCTGGCACTCGCAGCTACGGAGGGGACGGGGGCGGCGGGCAATCCGGGCACGAAAAAGGCGGAGCCGGTGAGGGCTCCGCCTGGGGGCTGAAAGCGGGCTGCGTGGTGTAGAAAGGGCGGACTGAAGTTCGGCCCTACGACGGAAACTTAGCGGCGGCCGCTGCGATTGAGCGTGTAGGTGAACAGGATCGCCTGTTTTTCGCCGATGAGGCGGTTGACGCGAAGGTAGTCCTTGTCGAACACGTTGTTCACGTTGAGCGCGAAGGTGTGGTCGTAGTTGCCGGTGCTGGGCAGCTTGTAGCGCATGCCGATGCTCCAGAGGTTGAACGACGGAACGCCGAGCGCCCATTGGCGGGTGGAGCTGGTGACCACGCGCGGGCCGGTAGTGGCGTAGGTATCGCCGGCGATGGGTGTCTCGGTGGGCGTGCGGGCGAGGTAGGCTACGCCGATATTGAAGGAGAAATTTTTCAGCGCTCCGTCTCGGGGCTGATACTTCACGTAGGCGCTGCCGTTCTGGGGCGAGACGCCGTTGACGCGGCGACCGATGGCTGCAGGGACAGAGCTGCCGAAATCGGTGTAGATCGAGTAAACGTGGCCCCAACTGCCGCCGGTGGAGATCGTGTCGGTGACGCGCCAAGTGAGGTCCATCTCGTATCCGCGCACGAGTTGGTCGCCATCGCGCTGGACAACATCAACGAAGCTGCCCGAGCCGATCGGGGTCTCGACCCGGTAGGTGGCGCTCACGTTTTGTCGGGTGGCGTAGTAGCCGCTGACGGTGAAGCTGAGGCGGTCTTCGAAGAAGGAGCCCTTGAAGCTGTAGTCGTAGCCGTCGGCGACCTCGGGTTTGAAGGTGGGGTCGTAGTGGTTGGCGGCGGTGTCGTTTTGGGAGACGAAGTAACTCTCGCTGTAGCTGCCGTAAACGCGGAGGTTGGGCGTGAGTTTGTAGTTAAAGCCGACGTTGGGTTTGGTGAGGTTGATGGTCTTGTCGATGGATGAGCCGGTGACGTAGCCGGCGGGGGCGGTGAAGCCGATGAAATCGCGGTCGCGGAAGCGGACGGAGTCGAAGCGGAGGCCGACGAAGGTGAGGAGGCGACCTTCGAAGAACGAGGTCTGTTGGCGGAGGAGGCCGCCGATGACGGTGATGCGGCGCTTCTGATTGCGGGTCTTCACGCCGATGGTGGGGTCGAGCGGCTTGGAGAAGTAGGTGATCGGGCTGGTGGGATTGAGGTTCGAGTCGAGGGTGACGACGCGGCCGGAGCCGGCGGCATTCCAGGCGACAAGATCGGGGTTGCTGGCATTGGCGTAGCTCAGCGAGGGGTCCCAGCGGTAGTATTCGTTGATGTCGAGGGTAAGGAGGGTCTTGTGCTCGATCTTACCGCCGTTGGTCTTATAGAGCGCGAGGAGATCGCCCTGAAAACCGCCGCCGTCTTCGATGATGCGGGTGGTGTTGGGCACGGCACCGCGAGTCGAAGTGACGGCCGGGACGATGCCGGTCGTGGCGTTGGCCGCCGGATTGATGTTAATGGAGCCCCAGCCGTTATTTTGATTATAGTCCCAGCGGCGGGCGAGGTAGTAGTTGGCGGCGATGCGGGTGCTGAAGATCTCGGTGATCTTTTTGTCGAAGACGGCGTTGTAGCCGGAGTTGCCGCGGTCGAGCTGGCTGCGGGGACCGAAGGCGTTGTAGCGCGCGAGATTCTTGGCGTAGCCGACGGCGACGTCGTCGGTGGTGACGGTGGTGCCCTTCTGGTCGATGATGAGCGGCGCGGCGCTGTTGGGCGAGTGGCGGACCTGGAGGAAATATTCGGCGGAGAGGAAGAGGCTGGAGCCATCCTTGAAGTCGTTTTTGACGGCGAGGTAGTATTCCTGGTTCCGGTTGCGGGCATACTCCATGTCGAATTCTTTTTGGAAGTGCGAGGCGGTGAAGACGTAATTGGTCTGGCCGAAGGCGCCGCGATAAAGAGGGCCGGTGGCTTCGAGCGTGCCGCGTTGGGTGCCTTCGTTGCCGTAGTTGACGCTGAAGCGTTGGTTTTCCTGCGCTCTGGGCTGCTTGGAGACCATGTTCAACATGCCGCCGGGAGAAGTGCGGCCGTAGATGGCGGCGTTGGAGCCCTTGATGATTTCCACGCGGTCCACGTTGCTGGCGCCGTAGCGGCCGAGGCGGAAGAAGCCGTCGCGCAACTGGGAGGTGGAGCTGAAACCGCGAAGGTTAAAACCGCCGCCGACGTCGAGGCCGGTGAAGCCGCCGACTTGGATGACGTTGTCGGAAAGTTCGAAAATACCGAAGTCCTCGAAGAACTCGCTGGTGAGGACGTTTACGGTGTAGGGAAGGTCGGCGATCTGGGTTTTGACGCGGCTGCCGGTGAGGGTTTCGGAGGCGGCATAGCCGCGGTTGGCTTCCGATTTCACCGAGAACTCGGAGAGCTTGATGACCTCGTCATCGGCTTTGGCCGGAGTCGAGGTAGTTTGGGCAAAGGCGACCGTGGTCGCTACGAGTAGCGTGAGGCAGAGTTTAGGTAGCAGGGTTTTGGTAGTCATAGCTGTCAGGGTTTACGGGAACGGAAAATCAGTCCGCACGGGGGCGGAAGTGGGGTGAGTGGGGCGTCAGAAAAGGCGGGATGGTGGGAGGTGTGTCGAGCTTGGCGGATAACTTCCTTGTTTATCCCGTTAAACATTTGGCGCGTCGATGGAGAATCAGCCGCTGAAGGCGCGGGGGAGGGATAGCGTTGCATCCAAAACTTTTGCGGGAATCTTGAAACCTCCGGCCAGAGCGACGCCATCAATTCACGATTTTCAGGATGCGGTCGTTGTAGCTGTCGGTGATGTAGAGGGTGCCGTCGCGGTGGATGGTGACGCCGTGGGGGCGGGCGAGTTCGCAGTGTTCCGGTGGGCCGTCGAGGCCGGTGGCGCCGTATTTCCCGGTGCCGGCGACGCGGAGGATTTTGCCGGTGGCGGGCACGTAGCGGCGGATGAGGTTGTTCTCGGCGTCGGCGATGAGGACGGTGTCGTCGCGGTCGATGCAGATGTGCTTTGGGCCATTCATCGTGGCGAGGAGGGCGTCGCCGCCATCGCCGGTCGCGCCTTTTTTACCGGCGGAGTTGACGACGGTGCGAATGCGACCGTCGGGGGCGACGACGCGGAGGGCGTGGCCGTTGCGCTCAAGGATGTAGATATTGCCGGTGCGATCCACGGCGACGGCGCGGGGATCGACGAGTGGAGCGGCGGTGGCGAGGGCGCCGTCTACGGGGACACCGCGCTGGCCGTTGCCGGCGACGACGGTGAGTTTGCCGGTGGCGAGATCGAGAACCTGAACGCGGCGGAGATCGGCGATGTAGAGTTTGGTGCCGGCGGGGTTGAGGGCGATGCAGTAGGGGCCGTTGGCGCGGGCTTCGGCGGTGGGGACGCCGTAGCCGGGGAGCGTGGAGACCGTGGCGGCGGCGTGGGAGCTGGAATTGGAGTTGGCGGGATGGACGACGCGGATGCGGCCGTTCCACGTATCGGCAATGAGCACACGGCCGTCGGGGAGGACGGCGAGGTTGTGCGGGCCGTTGAATTGGGCGGTGAGGGCGGGACCGCCGTCGCCGGAGTCGCCGGCGGTGGGTTGGCCGGCGACGTGAGTGAGGATGCCGCGCGCGTCGAGGCGGAGCAGGCGGTTGCCCTGGGCCATCTCGATGATGAACGCGTCGCCGGCGTGGTTGAAGGCGATGCCGAAGGGCTCGTGGAGTTTTGCGTGGATGGCGTGGATGGCGTGGATGGCGGGGAGGGCGGCGGTGGGGGTGGTGGCTCCGGAGCCGCCGGC
>JANXLP010000038.1 GCA_025355125.1 Opitutaceae bacterium
GGTGGCCGGAGCCCCAGCGTTTGAACCCATAGAGTTCTTCGGACTTGGCGGCGGACCAGGAGGAGGCGGATTTACTTTTCAATGCGGAGCGGGGGAGGTGATAGGGCTTGCTTTTGCGGTCTGAGAATTGATTTCCTACACGTTTCTTTTTTCAAAATCCGCAACACGCAATGATGAATATGTCTCCTCTATCCGCAGCCGTCGCTCACTTCGCCCAAACCGCAGCGCCCGCCGCCGCTCCCGGTGCGGCCGGTCCTTGGTGGCAAATGTTGCTCTTTTACGGGCTGATCGCGGGTGGTTTCTATTTCCTGTTCATCGCCCCACAGCGCAAAAAACAGAAGGAGCACGAGAAGATGCTGAAATCGTTACAATCTGGCGACGAGGTCCTCACCAACGGCGGCATCTATGGCGTCGTGACGAATGTGAAGGATGACCGCTTCATCGTGCGTGTCGCCGAAAACACCAAGATTGAGGTCGCCAAGGGCTTCATCTCGGCCGTTACCAAGAAGAGCGGCGACGAGGAGAAGAAGTAATCGGCTCTCCGCCGCGTTTCCCTGCCTGTGCTGGCGCCGCCCGTGACGGACGGCCCGCAACCCCAACCCCTTTTAAACCAAAACGACCATGCTTAAACGCAACCTCTGGAAGATTATCCTCTCCTTCGCACTCGCAGCGTGGGCGGTGAGCGAGCTGCTTCCGCTCAAAGACGAAAATTTCGCCGACTACGCGAAATCTCATGCCACCGCCAAGTCCGCCGAGTTCGGTAAACTCGTGGACGAAGCGGCCGCCCGCACCAAAGCCGGCACCGCCGGGAGCGAATACGTGGCGCTCAAACAAATCGGCAAGGAGCGTAAACTCGACCTCACCCAATACTTCCCGGGCATTCGCCTCGAAGACACCCTCAAGAACATCGAGAAGCGGAACGATATCCTCCTCGGCGAACTTTTTCGCCGCTCCAAGGGCAAGCTCCAGCTCGGTCTCGATCTCAAGGGCGGCATCGCCTTCACCCTCGAGGTTGACGAGCGCGTTGCTTCCAAAGACTCCGTCGATGCCCGCAAGGAAAAGCTCACCAAGGCCATCGAGATCATCGGCGCCCGCATCAATGCTTTCGGCGTCGCTGAGCCCGTCATACGCCCGATCGGCACCAACCGCATCGAAGTCCAGCTCCCCGGCCTCGATACCCGCACGAATCCCGATGTGATCGACCAGGTCAAGAAGCCTGCGCGCCTCGATTTCCGTATCGTCAACGCCCAGGTTTCGCCCGGTCCCGGCATTGATACGCCTCCCGGCTATGAGCTCATGACGCTCGATAACGAAGGCCGCCAAGGCGAAACCTTCGTCGAAGAAGTCTTCGTGAAGCGCATCCCGGAAATGACCGGCGAGATGATCGAGAATTCTTTCGCCCGCCCCGACCTTTACGGCAAGCCCGAGGTCATCCTCCAATTCACCAAAGCCGGCAAAGTCCGCTTCGCGGAAGTCACCCGCACCATCGCCGCCGGCGGCCAGCAGGCTGGCCGTCTCGGGCGTCTCGCCATTGTGCTCGACGGTAGACTCTACTCTGCGCCCACCGTCAAGGAAGAGATCAACAGCGACTCCGCTCAGATCAGCGGTAACTTCTCTGATCGCGAAGCGATCAATCTCTCCAACGTCCTTAACAACCCGCTCGATCTGCCGCTCGTCATTAAAGAGCAGCACGAAGTCGGACCTTCGCTCGCCCAGGACGCGATCGACAACGGTGTGAAGGCCGCGGTCGTAGGCACGGCGCTTGTCGCCGCGTTCATGATCACGTTCTACACCACGGGTGGTTTGGTCGCGGTCGCCTCGCTCGCGGTCAACATCCTTATCATCCTCGGCGTCATGGCCAGCATCGGCGCCACGATGACATTGCCAGGCCTCGCCGGTATCGTCCTCACCATCGGTATGGCGGTAGATGCGAACATCCTGATCTTCGAGCGCATGCGCGAAGAGATCGCGCAGGGCAAGTCCCTCGCCATCGCGACGCAGAGCGGCTTCGTCAAAGCGCTCACGACGATTCTCGATGCTCACATCGTCCAGTTGATCATCTGCGCCATCATGATCTGGCTCGGCACCGGCCCTATCAAAGGTTTCGGCGTCACGCTCGCGATCGGTGTTATTTCCACCCTTATTTCCGTCCTCATCACGGCCCACCTTATCATGGAGCTGCTCGTTGATTCCGGCATACTCAAGAAGATGACCATGCGCCATCTCCTGAAGGACATTAAAGTGGACTTCGTGAAATACGGCAAACCCGCCTTCATCGGCTCGTGGGTCGTCGTGTTGCTCGGTGTCGGCGTTATCGTCTATAAAGGCAGTGCCATCTACGGAATCGATTTCACCGGCGGTGACGTTATCAGCGTCCAATTTAAAGATCGTATCGACATCGGTAAGATTCGCCAAGTTGCAGAAGTAGCCAAAGTCGGCGAGATCAACCCCACCTACGTCAGCCCGCTCGGCGGCGGCAACGAGACCCTCAATATCGAGACGCGCGAAGGTAAGTCGGACGAACTCTTCTCGGCCCTCCAGAAAGCTTATCCTCAGGCCGGTCTTGTGAAAGGTTCGAAGACCAATATCGGTGCGTCGATCGGTAAGGAAATCGAACTCAATGCACTCCTTGCCGTGGGCGTTTCGATGCTGACGATTCTCGTCTACATCGCATTTCGCTTTGAGTTCGGCTTCGGTATCGGCGCGATGTTCTCCACGTTGCACGACATTCTGATGACGATCGGTATCTTCGTGCTCTTCGATCACCAGTTCTCCGCGCCGATGGTCGCCGCGATCCTGTGTATCGCCGGTTACTCCATCAACGAGACCGTCGTTGTGTTCGACCGTATTCGCGAGGAATTGAAGAACAACCCGACCGGCTCCCTCCGTGACGTGATCAACCTCGCCATCAACAAGGTTTTCGCCCGGACGATCATGACCTCGACGACGACCTTCCTCGCGGCCCTTTCACTGTTCGTTTTCGGCAGCGGCACACTGCGTGACATCTCCTTCACGTTCCTCGTGGGTATCGTCACCTCGACCTTCTCGGCCATCTTCATCGCCTCCCAGGTGTTCTACTGGTGGCACAAGGGTGACCGTAAGCACGTCGAGGCGCATCAAGACGTGGCGCCGAAATACGAGTGGACCGGTTCCAGCAAGGCATCCGAGTAACTCTGCAAGGGTAGGGCGGATTATCCCTAATCCGCCGTGGCCTTCGGGCCGCGACTGTCAGCCAGGCGCGTCAAGGATAACGCTCCCTACCTCTGGAGACCCGCACCATGCGCTGGATCTACACGCCACGCCCGGCCGATGAGGTCGAGGCGTTTGGCAAGCTTGCCGGGGTCAATCCTGTGGTGGCGGAGCTCCTGCTTGCCACCGGCGTGACGGAGGCAGCCGCCGCCGCAGAGTTTCTCCAGCCGTCGCTTTCGGCACTGAGAGATCCATTTCTCCTGCGCAATTTGGAGGCGGGCGCGACGCGGTTGCGCACCGCCATCGCCCAGTGCGAATCCATCGTCGTGCTCGGTGATTACGATGTGGACGGCGTGAGCAGCACGGCCCTCCTGGTCACGATCCTACGCCGGTTCGGGCTCAATCCGCGCTTTGTGGTGCCCCGTCGGTCTGCGGATGGCTACGGCCTCTCGCGCAGCGCCATTGACCGCGCCTTGGAGGCAGGGAAGCCTGCGCTCTTCATCGCACTGGACTGCGGCACCAATTCACACGAGGAAGTCGCCTACCTTCGCGCCCAGGGGATCGATGTGCTCGTCGTCGATCACCATCGCTCCAAGGAGGCTTCGCTGGCCGAGGGGATTTTAATCAACCCGCATGTTGACGCCGATGAGACGGGCGCAGACGCCGCATGGCGCAATCTCTGCACGGTGGGCTTGGTCTTCAAGCTGGTCCACGGTCTGTTGAAGCAGCTCCGGGCGGAAAATCACCCCGTCGCTTTTCGCATCAAGCTCCGTGACCACCTCGACCTTGTCGCGCTCGGCACCATCGCCGATC
>JANXLP010000068.1 GCA_025355125.1 Opitutaceae bacterium
CCACAACCTCACCGAGGCCCTGTGGGTTCACCAGTGGCACAACGTCGTCGATCTCCCGCTCCTCGCCCGCGTCCTCGCCTCCCCGAGCGCCGATGCCCGCGCCGCCGCCACCCGTGTCGTCGGTTACTGGCGCGACCGCGTGCCCGATGCCCTCGCGCTCCTCAAGGCCCGCGCCACCGATGAAAACGCCCGCGTGCGCCTCCACGCCGTGCGCGCCGCCAGCTTCTTCACCGATACCGCCGCGACCGAGGTCGCCCTCGCCGCCACGAAGTTCCCCATCGAATACTACCTCGATTACGTCATCGGCGAAACGCTCCGCCAGCTCCGCCCCTACTGGTCCAAGAGCATCGGCGACGGCGCCACCATCGCCGGCGGCGATCCCGCCAGCGTTCGCTACCTGCTGCGCACCCTCAAGGTGCCCGATCTCCTCAAGCTCCCGCGCACCGTCGATGTCCAGGAAAACATCCTCGGCCGCAAAGGCATCCCCGATGCCGTCCGCGCCGAAGCCCTCACCGGCCTCGCAAAAGCGCGCAAGACCACGCCGGTCGAACTCCTTCTCACCACCATCGACTCGCCCGCCGAGGTCGATGTGAAGGCCGTCGGCCGCCTCCTCCTCGCGCAGCCGCCCGCCGATCTCCGCGCGCAACGCCCCGCGCTCATGAAGCTCGCCCTCGCCGATAATTCCGAAGGCCGCACCTACGCCTGGGCCGCGCTTGCGCTCGTCGATGGTTCGCTCGCCGGTCTCTGGACCGAGGCGCAGAAATCCCCGCTCTCGCAGGACAGTTTCCTCGGCGGCCTCTCGCTCATTCCCGATGCCGCCCTGCGCGCCACCGCCTACGAGATCGTGATGCCGATCCTCGCCGCCGGTATCACCGATCTTCCCGGTCCCGACAACACCGTCATGTCCATCCAGCGGCAGGCGATCCGCTCCGCCGTCAGCACGCGCCGCGAACCCGCCGCCGTCTTCACCGCCCTGGGTTCGATGATCGCCCGCGGTTATCAAATCCCCACCGCCGCTCAGGGCCTCCGCGCGATTCCCCGCGCGAGCTGGCCCGCCGCCGCCACGGCCACCGCCGCCCGCGATCTCGTCGCCTGGGCCGGCAAGGCTCACCCGAGCGAGCGCACCGGTCGCGACTACATCGAGACCGTCGGCGTCGCCGGCCAGCTCGTCGATGCGCTCCCCGCCGCCGAGGCCGAGCCGCTCCGCGCCACGCTCGCCGGCCTCCGCGTCGCCGTGTTCGTGGTCCGTTCCGTCCATGAAGAGATGCGCTTCGATACCCAGCGCCTCGTCGTCCAAGCCGGGAAATCCTACGAAATCATCTTCGAGAATCCCGACGTTATGCCGCACAACCTCGTGATCGTCGAAGGCGGCGCCCGCCAGAAAGTCGGCACGGCCGCGATGGAGCTTCCCGCCGGCCACACCGACCGTCAGGGCCGCGCCTGGGTCACCGAGGACAAAGAGATCGTCGCCGCCACCAAGATGCTCGAGCCCGGCCAGACCGAGACGCTTAAGATCAACGCCCCCCGCAACGAGGGCACCTACGAGTTCATCTGCACCTTTCCCGGCCACTGGGCGCTCATGTTCGGCCAGATCATCGTCACCAAAGACGTCGACGCCTACCTCAAGGCCAACCCCCTCGCCAAGCCCGCCAAGCCCGCGCTCACGACCATCGAGCTCTGTGATCCCCGTTTGGTAAAACCTCTCGCCGCCCTATCCGTCTCTTCCAATTCCACCCCATGAAATCCCTCCGCTTCGCCTCCCTCGCGCTCCTCGCGCTCGCCACCTCGTCGTTCGCCCACGCGGCCGACGCCGGCTTCAAATCGATCTTCAACGGCAAAGACCTCACCGGCTGGGAAGGCCTGGGCTTCTGGTCCGTGAAAGACGGCGCTATCGTCGGCCAGACGACCGCCGAGAAACCCACCAAGGGAAACACGTTCCTCATCTGGAAAGACGGCCAGCCCGCCAATTTCGAACTGCGCGCGTCCTTCCGCCTCACCGCGCAAAACGACAAGGCCTTTGGTAACTCCGGCATTCAGTATCGCAGCAAGATCGTGGACGCCGCCGGCTTCGTCGTCGGTGGTTATCAGGCCGACATCGACGTCAGCGGCCAATACGCCGGTATGCTCTACGAGGAAAAAGGCCGCAGCATGATCATGGGCCCCGGCGAAATTATCCGCCTCGGCGCCACCACGATGATTGATGACCCCAAAAAACCCGGCGCCAAAAAATCGAAGACCGAAATCGAGAAACTCCCCGGCGCCACGCCGCCCGCCGAGATCCTCGCCGCCTATAAAAAAGGCGAGTGGAACGACCTTGTGATCATCGCCGAGGGCAACCACCTCCGCCATTACCTCAACGGCAAGCTCACCGCCGACGTCACCGACAACGATCCCACGCGCGCTCCCAAGTCGGGCGTGCTCGCCCTCCAACTCCACGCCGGCCCACCGATGACCATCGAGTTCAAAAACGTGCAGCTCAAAACCCTGCCGTAATTTTCCGCCCGTCCGGTGGGGCCGCCTCTCGGAGGCGGCCTTGAATCGCGGAGCTCCTTTGTCCTGCCCGCTTCCACGCTTTCGAAAACTCAGCGCAGATTAATTTTCCCATACCCCTATGATTTCCTTTTCCCGCCTTCCTCTTCTCGCGCTCCTCGCCGCCACTCCGCTCCTCGCCCAGCCCGCGGCCGCCCCCGTCGTCGTCCCTTCCGCCGCTCTGCAAGTCGCCCCCGGTTTCAAAGTAGAGCTGCTCTACGCCGTGCCGAAGGAAGAGCAGGGTTCGTGGGTCGCGCTCACCGTTGATCCCAAAGGTCGCATCTACGCCGGCGACCAATACGGCGGCCTCTACCGCCTCACTGTTCCCCCGCTCGGCAGCTCCGAAGGCACGAAGGTGGAAAAGCTCAACGTCGCGCTGCCCGCCGCCGTCATCGGCGCCGACTCCGAGCCGCTCCCGCCTCCACCGAAAAAAGGCAAAGGCTCCGACGGCCTCCCGCCTTCCATCGGTGCCCACGGCCTGCTCTACGCCTTCGACAGCCTCTACGTCATGGTGGACGAAGTCCCCAACCGCCGCGGCATCTGGCGCCTGCGCGATACGAATGGTGACGACCAGTTCGACGAGATCAAATTCCTCCGCGAGATGAAGAGCCTCGGCGGCGAGCACGGCCCGCACTCCCTCGTCCTCTCGCCCGACGGCAAGTCCATCTACTTCGCCAACGGCAACCACACCGATCTCCCCACCAACCTGAACCAATCCCGCCCCGTTCGCTGGGATGAAGATCATCTCCTCCCGCGCATGTGGGACGCCCGCGGCCACGCCAAAGGCAAATACGCGCCCGGCGGCTACGTCGGCCGCATGGACCCCGACGGCAAAAACGTCGAACTCTTCGCCCTCGGTTTCCGCAACCAGTTCGACATCGCCTTCGACCAAAACGGCGAACTCTTCACTTACGATTCCGATATGGAGTGGGACCAAGGCTCCCCTTGGTATATCCCGACCCGCATCAACCACATCGTGGACGCCGGCGACTACGGTTGGCGCAGCGGCGCCGGCCGCTGGCCCGCCTACTACGCCGACAGCCTCCCCGCCGTGATCGACATCGGCCCCGGCTCGCCCACCGGCACCGTGTTCGGCACCGGCGCGAAATTCCCCGCCAAATACCAACGCGCGCTCTACGCCGCCGACTGGACCTACGGCACGCTCTACGCGATCCACCTGAAACCCGACGGCGCCACGTTCACCGCCGAGAAGGAAGAATTCGTCGCTGGCAAACCGCTCCCGCTCACCGACCTCATTGTCCACCCGGGCGACGGCGCGATGTATTTCGCCGTCGGTGGCCGCAAGACCCAGTCCGCCCTCTACCGCGTCACCTACACCGGCAGCGAAAGCACCGCGCCCGCCCGCCCCGCCGCGCCCACCGAAGCAGCCAAACTCCGCCGCACCCTCGAAGCCCTCCACGCCGAAGGCACCGGTCCCGAGGCCATCGCCGCCGCGTGGCCGCACCTCGCGAGCTCCGACCGCTTCATCCGCTTCGCCGCCCGCGCCGCCATCGAGCGCCAGCTCCCCGCCAACTGGACCGAGCGCGCCCTCAAGGAAAAAAATCCCCAAGCCGCCATCGAGGCGCTCATCGCCCTCGCCCGCGTCGGGGAGAAACACTTCCAGCCCCAGATCATCGACGCCCTCGCGCGTCTCGAGTTCGCGAAACTACCCGCCGAGCTGCGTCTCCCGCTCCTCCGCGCGTGGCAGCTCGCCTTCATCCGGATGGGTAAGCCCGATGCCGCCACCTGCGCCCGCGTCGCCGCCAAGCTCGACCCGCTCTTCCCGCAGGCCGACGCCTTCATCAACCGCGAACTCCTCTCGCTCCTCATCTTCCTCGATTCGACCGCCGTCGTCGCCAAGACCGTCCCGCTCCTGAAGATCGCCGAGCCCACCGGCACGGCCCCGGAGGAAATCGCCAGCCGCGCGCTCCTCGCCCGCAACGACGGCTATGGCCGCACCGTGCAGAGTGTCACCGATGCCCGCCCCGACCGCCAGCAGATCGCCTACGCCTACGCCCTCCGCAACGCCGCCGTCGGCTGGACGCCCGCGCTGCACACGCAGTTCTTCTCCTGGTTCCCCACCACCCGTGATTGGAAAGGCGGCGCCAGCTTCACCGGCTTCCTGCGCAACATCCGCAACGAATCCCTCGCCCGTGTCACCGACCCGCTCGAGCGCCAGAAACTCGACGACCTCTCCAAAGTCCCCGTCCACTCCATGGTCGCCGGCGCCGCGTCGCCGAAAGGCCCGGGCCAGACCTACACCGTCGAAACCGCCGCCGCGCTCTTCCCCGCCAAACTCACCGGCCGCGACTACGCGCAGGGCAAGGCGATGTTCGGCGCGACGGCGTGCATCTTCTGTCACCGCTTCAACGGCGACGGCTCCGGCATCGGCCCCGACATCTCCGGTGCCGGCAACCGCTACAGCGTGAAAGACCTCCTCGAAAACATCATCGAGCCCTCGAAGGTCATCAGTGACCAATACGGCACGGAGCAACTTGAGATGGCCGACGGCGAAGTGATCGTCGGCCGCATCGTCGCCGAAGACGGCAACCGCTATTCGGTCATAACAAATCCCTTCGCCCCCGACGAGCTCGCCCGCCCCGAAATCTCGAAAGTGCGTTCCCGGAAACCCTATCCGACCTCGATGATGCCCCCCGGCCTCATCAACGCGCTGAACCCCGAGGAACTCAAAGACCTCGTCGCCTACCTCCTCTCCGGCGGCAACCCCGCCGACCCGATGTTCGCGAAGGCGAAGTAATCTCAACCCCGCCGCCGACACTGTCCGTGTCGGCGGCTTTTTTATTTCCCCATGCCCACCCGCCGCGAATTCCTCCGCTCCGCCGCCGTCGGCGCGACCGTTGCCACCGGCCTGCCCGCGCTCGCCAGCGGTGCGACCGCGAGCCCGACTGCACCAGCTCCCGCCACGGCTGGTCCTTCCGCCGATGTCGCGGCGCGTGACGCGCTCCTCGCGGGTCATCGCAACCTCTTCAACGGCGATACCTGCGTTTACTTCTACAATCCCGAAAAGTGGCAGCCCGAAGGAGGCGCATTTTCCACGAAGGTCATCCATCGCTACGTCGATGCCCTCGCCGACAACGGCATCGACACCTTCGTGATCAACGCCAACGCCTCGCGCGCCTGGTATCCGAGCAAAACGATTCCGACGATCCTCGACGGTTATCGCCGCGATGACCGCGAGTATTTCCGCGGCCACGCCATCTGCGCCGGCGCCACCGAGCCCGCCGCCGTCGAGAAGTATATCGATACGATCATGGCGTTCATGAACCGCTACCAGGATCTCCTCGATGCTGGCGTTGATTGGCTCGCCGAGACCGCCGTCGCCTGTCGCCGTCGCGGCGTTTCGCCGTGGGTCAGCGTCCGCATGAACGACATGCACGGCCACCTCAACTACGCCGGCAGTTTCTTCAACGCGCCGCTGCTCAAAGATCCGGCGATGCGCCTCCACCACAGCGCCTACTCGCCCACGATGCGCCTACCCGATTACCGCTCGGGCCTGAACTACGAGAAACCCGAAGTGCGCGCCTTCATATTCGCGCAGATCAAAGAAGTTGTGGAGGACTACGATTTCGCAGGCCTCGAACTCGACTGGTGGCGCAACGCCCTCTGCTGCGAGCCCAACGCCACACCCGAAACCACGGCGATGATGACCGACTGGTTTCGCCAGATCCGTGCGCTCACCCGGCGCCGCGCCGAAAAGACCGGCCGCGCCTATCCGTTTGGCTTTCGCATCCCCGGCCGACTCGAAGCCCTCAAAAACATCGGTCTCGATATCGTCACACTCTGTCGCGAGGGCATCATCGACTTCGTCTGCGTTTCCAATTTCTGGCGCACCTCGTGGGATATGCCGCACGACGAACTCCGCCGCGTCCTCGGCGACCGCGTCGCGATCTACGGCGGCATCGAAGCAGGTGCCAATCGCCTCGCGACCTTTTCGCCCGCGGCCAACGTCACGCGCGAGGTTCGCCTTATCGGTGGCAGCCGCGAGATGCTGCACGCCAATGCCGCCGGCAAACTCGTCCTCGGGGCCGACGGCATCGAGTGGTATAATTTCTTCTGCACCGATCAGCCCACCCTGCCGGGAGTGGTCTGTGACTACACCGCGCTCCGAGACATCCACAAACTCGACCTCCTACGCGGGCAACCGAAGCACTACACGTTCTCCGACAAAGGCGGCACCCTTGAGCAAATCCCCTTCGACCAACCCACGCCGCTGCCCGTCGTGCTCGAGCGCGGTTGG